>JAFEDP010000033.1 GCA_018241545.1 Pseudomonadota bacterium | reverse complement strand
GAGCGCGTCGTGTCGGTGGTGCTGTACCTGAACCCCGGCTGGCAGAGCGGCGACGGCGGCGAGCTCGTGCTCGCCGCGGACGACGGCGAGCACGTCGTCGAGCCGCGCGGCGGCACGCTGCTCGCGTTCCTGAGCGAGCGCTTCGAGCACGAGGTGCGCCCGGCACGGCGCGAGCGGCGCAGCCTGACCGGCTGGTTCCGGCGCCGGCCGCCCGGCTGGCCGGCGTAGGCGGCGGCGCGCGGCGCGACCCTGCATTTCCGCTACACTCCGGCGACCACGCGATCCGGGAGCGGACCATGAACCGATTCGGAAGGGCCGGCGCGCTGCTGGCGGGGAGCCTGTGCCTGCTCGCGGCGAACGCGCCGGCCTCGGCCGACGCGCTCGCCGACCATGCGCGCCGGCTGCACTTCTCGTCGATCGTGCTCGACACGCACGACGACACCACCCAGCGCTTCGGCCGCAAGGACTACGACTTCGGGCGGCGCAACACCGACGGCAGCCAGGTCGACCTGCCGCGCATGCGCGAGGGCGGCTTCAACGCCATCTTCTTCTCGATCTTCATCGACTCGAAGATCACCGGGGCGCCGGCCGTGGCGATGGCGCTCGACCAGATCGACGAGGTGCGCGAGCTCGTGCGCGCGCACCCGGCGGACCTCGAGCTCGCCACCACCGCGGCCGACGTGCGGCGCGCGCACGCCCACGGCAGGATCGCCGTGCTGATGGGCGTCGAGGGCGGCCACATGATCGGCAACGACCTGCGCATGGTGCGGGTCTTCGGCGATCTCGGCGTGCGCTACATGACGCTCTCGCACTTCCGCAACAACGAGTGGGCCGATTCCTCGACCGACAAGCCGGCCCACAACGGCCTGACCGACTTCGGCAAGGACGTGGTCCGCGAGATGAACCGCCAGGGGATCCTGGTCGACGTCTCGCACGTCGCCGACAAGACCTTCTACGACGCGCTGGAGGTGAGCCGCGCGCCGCTGATCGCCTCGCATTCCTCGGTGCGGGCGCTGTCCGCTCATCCGCGCAACATGAGCGACGACATGATCCGCGCCCTGGCCGCCAAGGGCGGCGTGATCCAGATCAACTACGAGCTCAACTTCCTGAGCGACGAGTTCCGCCGCGCCTACGAGCAGCAGTTCGGCGACCTGCCGAGCAAGTTCGCGGCGCTGTCGAAGCAGTGCAACGACGACGACGTGTGCATGAGCGCCGCGCTCCACCACGAGATCGAGGAGGCCCAGGCGGCGGGCCGGCTGCCGCGCGTCAGCTGGGAGCGGATCATCGACCACATCGACCACGTCGTGAAGCTGGTGGGCGCCGACCACGTCGGGCTCGGCTCCGACTTCGACGGCGCCGACATGCCGGATGGCATGGAGGACTGCTCCAAGCTGCCGAAGATCACCGAGGCGCTGGTCCGCCGCGGCTACTCGGATGCGGACATCCGCAAGATCCTCGGCGGCAACCTGCTGCGGGTCATGGAGGCGGCGCAGCGCGTGTCGCGCGAGCTCGGCGGGCCCGCCAACTAGCGCCCGGCACCGGCGCTGCCCGGGGCGCGCTCCGCCAGGCGGTCGAGGAACGCGCTCAGGGCACCGCCGTCGCAGTGCGCGACGTTGAAGCGCCAGTAGGGCGTGGCGCGGCCGTCCGGACGGAACAGCTCTCCCGGGGCGAGCAGCACGCCCTCGGCGGCCGCGGCACGCCACAGCCGGCTCACGGTCTCGCGCGAGCGCAACCGGCCCCACAGGAACATCCCGGCCGCCGGCCGGTAGGCGAGCTCGACGCCGCGCGCGAGCAGCGCCTCCTGCACCCGCTGCTGGGTGGCGGCCAGCCGGCGCCGCAGGCCCTCGAGGTGGCGGCGGTAGTGCGGCTGCGTCAGCACCTCGAGCGCCAGCTGCTCGGCGAGCGCACTCGAGGCCAGCGCCGAGAGCGCCTTGAGGCGCGCCAGTCGCGGCGCAAGCTCGGCGGGCGCGGCGACGTACCCGACGCGCAGCACCGGCGAGATGGTCTTCGAGACGCTCGAGACGTACACCACCCGCCGGCACTGGTCGAGGGTCGCGAGCGGCAGCACCGGCGCCGGCGCGAGCTCGGCGAAGATGTCGTCCTCGACGATCAGGAAGCCGTGCCGTTCGGCGGTGGCGAGCAGCTGGCGCGCGACCGGCAGCTCGGTGGTGGTGCCGGTCGGGTTCTGCAGCGTCGTGTTCGTGAAGAACGCGCGCAGGCCGCGGCGACGCGCCGCCTGCGCGAGCGCGTCGGGATCGGGGCCGTGGGCGAGGCGCGGGATGCCCACCAGCCGCGCGCCGCGGGCGCGCAGCAGTTCCAGCGTCGGCGGGTAGCCGGGGTCCTCGACCGCGACCCGGTCGCCGGGCTCGAGCAGGGTGCGGACCGCGAGGTCGAGCGCCTGGCTCGCGCCCTGCGTCAGGATCAGCTGGCCGGGACCGAGCGCGAGCCCGCGGCCGCGCAGCTGGGCGGCGAGGTGGGTGCGCAGCGCCTCGAGGCCGAGCGGCGAGCCGTAGCCGTCGTCCGGGAGCGGGCGGCGCGCGAGGGCGCGCAGCGCCGCGGCGATGCCGGTGCCGTACTGCCACGCGGCGGGCAGCCAGCCGCCGCCGGCGTCGACCAGGATAGGGCGGGCACGCGCCTCGAGGCGCCGCTCCCACAGCGCGTCGGCCGAGGCGCCGGCCGTGGCCGCAGCCGCGGGTGCCGGCGGCAGCGCGCCGGCGACGAAGTAGCCGCTGCCGCGGCGCGCCTCCACGAGACCCGCGGCCGCGAGCACGTTGTAGACCTCGGCGGCGGTGAAGGCGCTGACGCCACGCTCGCGCGCCAGGCGCCGCACCGACGGCAGCGCCATCCCCGGGGCGAGGCTGCCGCCCTGGATCTGCGCGCGCAGCTCCTCCGCCAGCGCGGCGCGCAGCGAGCGCCGGGTACCGTCGGGACGCTGTACTGATGTATTCACCAGTACAGTATAGGCGATTTCGGCGCTCCCCGTGTCTGGAGGCGCCGGGCGCTCCGGCGCAGGCTGTCGCCCGTCGTGCGCCGCCCGGGCGCGCGCCGCACCGCCAGCAGCCGGGACGCCCCCGGCGAGGAGAGGCCCTTGAGCGCCGTCAGCCACCTGCATCCCGAGTCCCGCGAGGCCGAGCTCCGCGCCTGGTGGATGCCGTTCACCCACAACCGCATGTTCAAGTCGGCGCCGCGCCTGATCGCCTCGGCGAAGGGCTGCTACTTCACGCTCGCCGACGGCCGCCGCGTCTTCGACAGCCTGTCGGGCCTCTGGTGCTCGCCGCTCGGCCACTCGCACCCGCGCGTGGTCGAGGCGGTCAAGCGCCAGCTCGACACGCTCGACTACGCGCCGTCGTTCCAGATGGGCCACGAGGGCGCGTTCCGGCTCGCCACGCGCATCGCGCAGCTCGCCAGCCGTCCGCAGGACCGCGTGTTCTTCGTGAACTCCGGCTCGGAGGCCGTCGACACCTCGATCAAGATCGCGGTCGCCTACCACCGCGCCCGCGGCGAGGCCTCCCGCACCCGGATCATCGGCCGCGAGCGCGGCTACCACGGGGTCGGCATGGGCGGCATCTCGGTCGGCGGCATGGTCGCCAACCGCAAGATGTTCGCGCCGCTGATGATCCCGGGCGTCGACCACCTGCCGCACACCTACAACCCGGCCGAGATGCGCTACAGCCGCGGCCAGCCCACCTGGGGCGCGCACCTCGCCGACGAGCTCGAGCGCCTGGTCGCGCTGCACGACGCCTCGACGATCGCGGCGGTGATCGTGGAGCCGATGCAGGGCTCGGCGGGCGTCATCGTGCCGCCGAAGGGCTACCTCGACCGGCTGCGCCAGATCTGCAGCAAGCACGGCATCCTGCTGATCTTCGACGAGGTGATCACCGGCTTCGGCCGCCTCGGCACGCCATTCGGCGCTGACTTCGTCGGCGTGCAGCCGGACCTGACGACGTTCGCCAAGGCGGTCAACAACGCCACCGTGCCGATGGGCGGCGTGATCGTGCGCGACGACATCTACCAGGCCTTCATGACCGGCCCGGCGCACATGATCGAGTTCTTCCACGGCTACACCTACTCGGCGCACCCGCTCGCGGTCGCCGCCGGGCACGCGACGCTCGACGTGATGGCGGACGAGAAGCTGATCGCGCGCGCCGCGGAGCTCGCGCCGGTGCTGGAGCAGAAGGTGCACACGCTCAAGGGCGAGCCGCACGTCGTCGACATCCGCAACATCGGGCTCGCGGCGGCGGTCGACCTCAACCCGATCGAGGGCCAGGCCGGGCTGCGCGCGATCCGCGTGTTCGAGCGCGCACTCGACGAGGGCTTCATGGTGCGCTTCAGCGGCGAGACGATCGCGCTGGCGCCGCCGTTCGTGAGCTCGGTCGACGAGGTCGAGGCAATGGTCGAGGGCCTGCGGCGCGCGCTGCGCGCCGTGCCGGCCTGAGGAGAGACACATGAGCGCACAGATGCACAGCACTGCCGTCCCGGCCCCGCACGCGGTGGTCGGCCACTACATCGACGGGCGGGTGGTCGCCCCGGCGGGTGCCCGCCGCTTGCCGGTGTACAACCCGGCGCTCGGCCGGCCGGTCCGCGAGGTGGCGATGGCCGAGGCCGCCGACGTCGATGCGGCGGTGCGGGCCGCGCAGGCGGCGCAGCCCGCCTGGGGGCGCACGACCGCGCTGCAGCGCGCGCGCGTGCTGTTCCGCTTCCGCGAGCTGCTGACCGCGCACGCCAAGACGCTCGCCCGCACCCTGTCGGAGGAGCACGGCAAGACGCTCGCCGACGCCGAGGGCGAGCTGACGCGCGGCATGGAGGTGGTCGAGTTCGCCTGCGGTGCGCCGCAGCTGCTGAAGGGGGAGTTCAGCGAGGCGGTCGGCACCGGCGTCGACAGCTTCGGCATCCGCCAGCCGCTCGGCGTGGTGGCCGGCATCACGCCGTTCAACTTCCCGGCGATGGTGCCGATGTGGATGTTCCCGGTCGCGCTCGTGTGCGGCAACGCCTTCATCCTCAAGCCCTCGGAGCGCGACCCGTCGATGTCGCTGATGCTCGCCGACCTGCTGCGCCAGGCGGGCCTGCCGGCCGGCGTGTTCAGCGTGATCCAGGGCGACAAGGCCGCCGTCGATGCGCTGCTCGCGCATCCCGGGATCGCAGCCGTCAGCTTCGTCGGCTCGACGCCGATCGCGCGCTACATCCAGGCCGAGGGCGTGCGCCACGGCAAGCGCGTGCAGGCCCTCGGCGGCGCGAAGAACCACGCGCTCGTGATGCCGGACGCGGACCTGGACGCCGCCACCGAGGCGATCGTCGGCGCCGCGTACGGCTCGGCCGGCGAGCGCTGCATGGCGATCTCGGTGGCGGTGGCGGTGGGCGAGGCGACGGCCGATGCGCTCGTCGAGCGGCTGCGCAAGCGCGTCGGCGCGCTCAAGGTCGGTGCCGGCGACGGCGCCGGCGTCGACATGGGCCCGCTGGTGACCGGCGCGGCGCAGGCGCGCGTGCGCGGCTGCATCGACGACGGCGTCCGCGAGGGGGCGACGCTGGTGCTGGACGGGCGGGGCCTCAAGGTCGCCGGCTGCGAGGACGGCTTCTTCGTCGGGCCGACGCTGTTCGACCACGCGCGGCCGGACATGCGCATCTACCGCGAGGAGATCTTCGGCCCGGTGCTGTCGGTGGTGCGCGTGCCGGACTACGCGGCGGCGCTGAAGCTCATCAACAGCCACGAGTTCGCCAACGGCACGACGGTCTTCACGTCGTCCGGGGCGGTGGCGCACGCGTTCACGCGCGACGTCGAGGTCGGCATGGTCGGGGTCAACGTCCCGATCCCGGTGCCGATGGCGTTCCACAGCTTCGGCGGCTGGCGCGCCTCGCTGTTCGGCGACCACCACATGCACGGTCCGGAAGGGGTGCGCTTCTACACGCGCCTCAAGACCGTGACGCAGCGCTGGCCGGAGCCGGAGGCGGTGCGCGCCGACTTCGCGATGCCGACGATGAAGTGATGGAGCGCTGACGAAAGTGATCGGGCGCGCGCCCGCGGAAGTGGTACCGTGGGCGCAACAGCGTGATTGCAGCCGGCGGCTGCGAAGGATACGCTGGCTTGGGGAGGCGTTGCGGGGACGCAACGTCCCGAACAAGAACGAGGCGGACTGCCCGCGCCGGTAGCGCCCCCCGGCGGCAGTCCCGGGTCGGGGCGTTGCCAAGGGAGCCCACCGCATGAAGCGTTCGACCCAGCTGTCCCTGACCCTGGCGCTCGCCGTCGCGAATACGCTCGGCACCGCGCGCGCCGCCGACACGGCCGCCGCGGCCGAGGCCGGCAAGCTCGAGGACGTCGTCGTCACGGCGCAGCGGCGCGAGGAATCGGCGCAGAGTGTCCCGGTGGCGCTGTCGGTGCTGACCAGCGCCTCGCTCGAGGACGCGGGCGTCGCCAAGATCAACGACCTGCAGAACGCCACGCCGAGCCTCGAGATCGAGCCGGCCTTCGGCAGCGGCCAGGCGCAGTTCCGCCTGCGCGGCGTCGGCTTCATCGACTACACCTCGAACAACAGCTCCCCGGTGGCGGTGAACCTCGACGGCGTGCCGCTGCCGTTCCCGATCCAGACGCAGGGCCAGCTGTTCGACGTCGCGCGGGTCGAGGTGCTGCGCGGCCCGCAGGGCACCCTGTACGGGCGCAACACCACGGGCGGTGCGGTCAACTTCATCAGCAACCGTCCGACCGAGGCCTACGAGGCCGGTGTCGACGTCAGCTACGGCTCGCACAGCGCCGTGCAGGCCGAGGGCTTCGTGTCCGGCGGCATCGGCGAGGGCGTGCGGGCGCGGCTCTCGGTCGCGACCGAGCAGGGCGGCGCCTGGCAGCGCAACCGCCTGACCAACGACAAGCTCGGCGACAAGGACACGGCGGCGGCGCGCCTGCAGCTCGAGTGGGACGCGACGGCCGCCGTCAACCTGCGGCTCACCCTGCACGCCTCCGACGACAAGTCCGACGCGCAGGGCCTGCAGCTGATCGCCGACCGAGCCGCCGGTGGGCCCGGGACCCCGGCGCTGACCGCCGACACCAGCCCGTACGCGACCGGCTGGAGCCTGCGGCCCGGCTTCGCCTCGGCGATCGGCGTCGCGCCGGGCACCAAGCCGAGCCTCAACAACTCCAACGTCGGCGGCGTCTTCGACCTCAACGTCGACCTCGGCGGCGCCAAGCTCACGAGCACCACCGCCTACAACAAGCTGATCCGGCGCGAGCTCGGCGACTGGGACGCGAGCCAGTACCAGGAGTCGGACGTCTACTTCCACGACCACCTGTCGGTGTTCTCGGAGGAGGCGCACCTCGCCTCGACCGGGAGCGGGCCGCTCAGCTGGCTGGGCGGCGTCTACTACTCCGACGAGCGCCTGAACGAGCAGTTCTACGGCGACTTCTACCAGCGCCTCGGCGGCGCGGCGCTCACCTCCTACGAGCAGGACGGCAAGAGCCTCGGCGTGTTCGGCCAGGGCGACTACAAGTTCACCGACCGGCTCAAGGCCACCCTCGGCCTGCGCTACGAGCACGAGAAGCGCGAGCTCGACGACCTCAACACGGTGTTCACGGTCACCGACCCGCCCAACTACGCCCAGCCGATCGAGCTCATCAACGGCGGCGCGCAGAGCCGCTCGCTCTCGAATTCCGACCTCTCGGGCCGCGCGGCGCTCGAGTTCCAGCTGGCTCCGAAGTCGATCCTGTACGGCAGCATCAGCCGCGGCGTGAAGTCGGGCGGCTTCACCGCGCACAACACGGTGGGCAACGGTGCCGCGGTCGATCCGTTCCAGCCGGAGAAGCTCACGGCCTTCGAGGTCGGCATCAAGTCGGACGTCACCGACGCGCTGCGCATCAACGCCTCCGCGTTCCACTACGAGTACCGCGACCAGCAGATCCTCTCGAAGGTCCACGACGCGGTCAGCAACTCCGACATCGGCCGCTTCATCAATGCTCCGAAGTCGAAGATCGACGGCGCCGAGGTCGAGCTCACCTGGCGGCCGCTCGACGGGCTCGAGATCGGCCAGTACGCGGGCTACAAGGTCGGCAAGTTCACAGCCGACGTGTTCAACAGCGCCGGCGTCAACTTCAACGGCCGCGACATCGACTTCCCCAAGACCAGCTACGGCGGCGAGCTCGCCTACACGCTGCCGCTCGGCGACTTCCGGCTGCGCAGCGAGGTCAACTACAGCTACCACGACAAGTACGACCAGCTGTTCCTGCTCGAGAGCTGGGACCCGAACACGCTGCAGCTGCAGACGCCGGTGCAGTTCCAGATCGACTCCTACTGGCTCGCGAACGCGAGCGTGACGCTGTCGCCCGCGGCCGGGCGCTCGTGGGAGCTGTCGCTGTGGGTGCACAACCTGACCGACCAGAAGTACTACCTGACCAAGAACTACTTCCTGCCGCTCACCAACGTCGGCCTCGCCGGCGAGCCTACGACCTTCGGCGTGCGCGTCGCGCTGCGGTTCTGAGGGCCGCGGTGCGCCCCGGCGGGGCCCGCTGATGCTGCGGCTGCTCGTGGTCGCGCTCGTCGCGCTCGTGCTGCTGCTCGCCGCGGCGTGGCTGTGGCTGCGCGGCCCGGACATCCCCTACGCGGCGCTCGAGGCTCGCTATGGCGGCCCGGGGTCCGAGTACGTGGAGGTGCCGGGCGGCCTCACGCTCCACTACCGCGCCGACGGCGACCCGTCGCGGCCGGTCGTGGTGCTGCTGCACGGCTTCGGCGATGCGTTCACGTCGTGGGACGGATGGGTGCCGGTGCTCGCCGCGAAGTGGCGCGTGCTCAGCCTCGACCTGCCGGGCCACGGGCTGACACGCGCGCCGGAGGGGTACCGCGCCTCGGCCGAGGGCCACGTCGAGGCCGTGGAGCGCTTCGCGACCGCACTCGGGCTCACGCGCTTCGCGCTCGCCGGCAACTCGATGGGTGGCGGCGTCGCGTGGCAGTACGCGCTCGCGCACCCGGCGCAGCTCAGCGCACTCGTGCTGGTCGACGCCGCCGGGTGGCCGTCGCCGCCACCGAAGGAGCTGCCGCTGGCGTTCCGGATCCTGCAGTACCGGGCCGGGCGCTGGTTGCTCGCGCACATCGACAACCGGCCGCTGATCGAGGAGGGGCTGCGCCGCGACGTCGTCGACCCGGCGGTGATCACGCCGGCGCTCGTGGACCGCTGGGCGGCGTTCCAGCGCGCGCCGGGCCATCGCGAGATCCTGATGTCGACCGCGCTCGGCTCCTTCGCGACGGCGAGCGAGGAGCGGCTGCGGGCGATCGGCGTGCCGACGCTGGTGCTGCACGGCGAGTCCGACCCGCTGATCCCGGTGGCGAGCGGACGGCGCTTCGCGACCGCGATCCCGGGCGCGCGCCTCGTCACCTACCCGGGCGTCGGCCACCTGCCGCAGATCGAGATCCCGGCGCGCTCCGCGGCCGACGTCGCCGCCTTCCTCGACGGGCTCGGCGCGCCGCCGTAGGCCTCGGGCGCGCGGCTACGGTCGCCGCGCGCGCGCCGCGGCGGCGGCGGCCTGGTCCGGCAGGCCGAGCTCGGCGTACAGGCCGGCGAGCGCACGATTGAGGGCGACGCCGCGCGGCTCGTAGCGGCGGCGCTCCTCGAGCAGCTGCTGCGCGGCGATCGTCGCGCCCGATCGGATCAGGCTGTCGAGGTAGAGCTGCTGGAACAGGTCGCGCTGCGCGTGGCTGCCGCCGATCTCCAGCATCCGTGCGAGCGTCGGCCCGAGCTCGCGGCGCGCGGTGGCGTAGTCGGCGCGCGCGTGCGCGAGCAGGCCGCGGGCCGCGGGCCAGGCGACCTCGGCCCAGGCGGCCCGCAGCGGCTCCGGCGCGCTGCGCGCGCGCGCGCCGATCGCCGCGGCGAGCTCGTCGGCCTCGGCGCAGCCCGCGCGCGCGAGGCCGTACAGGTACTGCAGGCTCAGGAACGGCTCGACGGTGTCGGCGCGGCGTGCGCGCAGGTAGCCGGCCAGTTCCTGCCAGCGGTTGCCGACGCCCTGGCCGGCGAGCTCGAGGCGCGCCAGCAGCGAGACCGCGCCGACCTGGTCCTGCGAGTACTCACGATCGCGCGCCCACACGTGCCGGTCGTAGAGCCCGAGCGCCTCGTCGAAGCGGCCCTCCGACAGGTAGAACACCGCCAGGTGCCACCAGTTGTGCGTGTACATGAACGACGTCAGGCCGTTCCACGTCGCGCTCGCCGACTCGAGGAAGCCGATGCCCTCCTCGATGCGGCCCTCGGTGAGCATCACGTGCGCGAGCGCGTGCTGCGCCCAGGGCTCGCGCGGCAGCAGGGCGAGTGCGTGGCGCGCGGCGGCCTCGGCGTCGCGCAGCAGGTGGCACTGCTCGAAGGCGAAGGCCAGCATGCCGTGCAGCTGCGGCACGTCGGCCGCGGCCGGCAGCGAGGCGAGCGCCACCCGCAGCATCTCGGGGCAGCGGCCGCGATTGAAGTCGAGGTACTGGTGGAGCTTCAGCGCCGCGAGGTCGCGGGGCGCCTCGGCGAGGATCTCGCCGGCACGGCGCGTGGCCGCGACCACGTCGCCGTCGGACCAGGCCCGCAGCAGGGCCGTCGTCAGCTGCTCGCGGCGGGTCGCGCCCCGGGCCGCCGCCTCGGCGCGCGCGAGGTAGGTGGCGGCGCGCGCCGGCCCGTCGGGCGACTCGAGGAACATCCAGACCCAGCCGGCGTACGCATTGGCGAGACAGTGCCCGGGCTCGGCATCGGCCGCCGGCAGGATCGCGAGCACGCGCTCCTCGTAGCCGAGGAAGCCGCCGATGAAGTCGTCGATGCCGGCGAGCGTGGCGTCGCCGCCGCCGGTCACCGGGTTGCCGAGGTAGTCGTGCCGCATGCCGCGCTCCCGCTGCCATCCCGGCCCCGAGCGGGCCGCCGGCGCAGCGACCCGATGGTAGCAAGCGCAGCGGACTGCCGAGCAGGCGGGCCGGCGCGGGCGGCCTGCCGGGCGCTCAGGGCGGGCAGAGCACCATGCCGACGATGATCAGCCCGACGCAGGCGTACTGCAGCGCCGTCACGCGCTCCTTGAGCGCGAGCGCCGCGAACACCAGCGTGACCAGCGGGTAGGCGCCGGTCAGCGGCGTGACGATCGAGATCGGGCCGTGCTTGGAGGCGATGATGACCCCGAGGTCGCCGCCCGCCATCATCCCCATCGGCCAGAGCGAGTGCACGTACTCGCGCATGCTGTGGCGCCCGCCGACGCCGCGCAGCAGCCCGTAGCTGCCGAGCGTCACCGCGCCGCCGATCGTGTTGCACAGTGCCAGCGTCACCTCGCTCGACCCGGCGAGCGAGTAGGAGTGCTTGACGATCGTCTGGGCCGTCGCCCAGCAGGTCAGCGCGAGCAGCGAGAGGGGGATCCAGCGCCGGCTGGTGATCTTGGCGCCGCTGCCGGCCGGCGAGTAGGAGAGCCCGAGGCAGCCGCCGATCACGAGCGTCACGGCGAGGTACTGCAGGCCGTTGAGCTCCTCGCCGAGGAAGAAGTGGGCGAACACGACGGTCAGCGCCGGGTAGGCGGCCGACAGCGTGCCGACGATCGTGATCGGGCCGGCGACGATGGACTCGAAGTACAGGATCCAGCCGGTGCCGTCGAACAGGTACGCCAGGATCCCGGTCAGCACGAACTCGCGGCCGTCCGCGGCCAGCAGCGACGGATGATCCTGCGTGAAGTAGAAGCCCAGGTTGACGATGGCCTTGGCGAGCACGAAGTACAGACAGAAGCGCGCCGGTGGCACCTCGCCGATGTACTTCTTCACGAGGCCCTGGCCGACGCCGTACAGCAGCAGCGCGGTCAGCGACGGGGTCAGCCACAGCAGCAGCGGCGTCGAGGGGGCGGCGGGCATCGCCCATTGTGCCTCGCACAGCGGCGCCGGCGCTACCGGCCCGCCCCGGCGCTCAGGCATCATAGGTGCATCGGGGCGGGGGACACAGGCCGTGCAGAAGATCCTGATCGACGGCGCGTGGGTCGACGCGCACGAGGCGAGCGCGCGCGAGATCAAGAACCCGGCGACGCTCAAGCCGCTCGGCAGCGTGCCGGACTGCGGCGCGGCGGACGTCGCACGGGCGGTCGCGGCGGCGCGCGCCGCGCAGCCCGGCTGGTGGCGGGTGCCCGGGGTCGAGAAGGCGCGGCTGCTGCGCGAGATCGGCGCGCGCATCCGCGCGCGCGAGCACGCGCTGGCGCGGCTCATGACGCAGGAGACTGGCAAGCCGCTGTGCGAGGCCACCGACTGCATCGACTGGGTCGCCGCGTGCTTCGAGTACTACGGCGAGGTCGCCCGCTCGAGCTACGGCAACTCGGTGCCGCCGGTCGCCCCGCACCAGCTCAACTTCACGATCAAGGAGCCCTACGGCGTGGTGGCGGCGATCGTGCCGTTCAACTTCCCGCTGCTGCTGATGGCCTGGAAGGTGGCGCCGGCGATCGCCGCCGGCAACACCGTGGTGTGCAAGCCGCCGCACCAGAATCCGCTCTCGAACCTGGCGATGGCGGAGGCCTACGAGGGACTGCCGCCCGGCGTCGTCAACGTCATCACCGGCGGGCCCGAGACCGGCACGGCGCTCGCCGAGCACCCCGACGTCGACCTGATCGCGTTCACCGGCTCCACCGCCGTCGGCCGCAAGATCGCCGCGATGGCGGGCGCGCAGCTCAAGAAGGTCAACCTCGAGCTCGGCTCGATCGACCCCTTCATCGTCTTCAAGGATGCCGACCTCGACGTCGCGGTGCCGGGCGTGGCGTGGGCGCGGCTGCTGAACGCCGGCCAGGTCTGCACCTCCTCGAAGCGCATCTACGTCGAGCGGCCGATCGCGGCCGAGTTCGTCGAGCGCCTGCACGAGTACGTGGCCTTCCTGGAGGTCGGCGACCCGCTCAAGCCCGACACCGACCTCGGACCCTTGATCTCGCTGGAGGCGGCGCGCCGCGTCGAGGACCAGGTGGCGCGCGCCTTGAAGGACGGCGCCACGCTCAAGCTCGGCGGCCGCATGTTCCGCCCGTCGGGGCTGCCCGGGCACTTCTTCCAGCCGACGATCCTCACCGACGTGCGCCACGGCAGCGTCGCCACGCGCGAGGAGATCTTCGGTCCCGTGCTCGCGGTGACGCCGGTGGCCGACGCCGACGAGGCGATCCGCCTCGCCAACGACTCCGAGTACGGGCTCGGCGCCTCGATCTACACCCGTGACCTCGGCACCGCCATGCGAGCGATGGAGTCGATCAAGGCCGGCACGTTCTGGATCAACGACCCGCTGACCGACAACGACGCGGCGCCGTTCGGCGGCATGCGCCACAGCGGCATCGGCCGCGAGCTCGGCCCGGAGGGCCTCGACGCGTTCCGCGAGCCCAAGCACGTGCACCTCGACTACGTGATGGAGCGGAAGCCGTGGTTCTTCCCGTACCGCGACCGGCGCCCCCCGGGCGGCTCGTCCCACGGCTGATGTACGCCGACGACTACGCCGCCGACTGCTACTGGACGCTGGACGCGCCGCTGCCGCAGGCCCCGGGCGGCGCGCCGCCGGCCAGCGCCGACGTGGTCATCGTCGGCGCCGGATACACCGGGCTCACCGCCGCGCGCGAGACGGCGCTCGCCGGGCGCTCGACGCTCGTGCTCGACGCCGGGCCGATCGGCGGCGGCTGCTCGGCCCGCAACGGCGGGCAGGTCGCCTTCAGCATCAAGCCGAGCCACGCCGAGCTCGCCGCGCGCCACGGCGCGGCGCTCGCGACGCGCCTGTACGAGGAGGGCCTCGAGGCGGTGGCCGGCCTGCGCGCGCTGGCGCGCGAGGAGCGGCTGGACTTCGACTGGCGCGAGTGCGGCTGCTTCGTCGGCGCGCACTCGCCGCGGCTCTACGGCGCGCTGGTGCGCGAGGCCGAGACCCAGCCGGCGGGCCTCGGGGTACCGTTCGAGGTCCTGCCGCGGGCGCGCCAGCACGAGGCGATCGACAGCCCGCTGTACCACGGCGGCGTGCTGTACCCGGGCGATGCGAGCGTGCACCCGGCCAAGCTCGTGCGCGCGCTGCACGCGCGCGCCGCCGCCGCGGGTGTCGAGTTCCGCGCCCACTGCGAGGTGGCCGCGATCGAGCGTGACGGGGGCGAGTTCGTGGTGCGCACGCGCCTGGGCCCGGTGCGGGCGCGCCAGGTGCTGGTCGCCACCAACGGCTACACCGGCCGCTGCGCGCCCTGGCACCGGCGGCGCATCATCCCGATCGGCAGCTACATCATCGCCACCGAGCCCCTCGATGCGGCGCTCGTCGAGCGCCTGATCCCGCGCGGCCGCAACATCGGCGACACGCGCCGGGTGGTCGTGTACTACCGGCCCTCGCCGGACGGCCGGCGCATCCTGTTCGGCGGGCGCGCGGCGGCGCGCGAGACCGACGCGACGCGCTGCGTGCCGCGGCTGCGGCGCATGCTCGCCGAGGTGTTCCCCGAGCTGGCCGCGGTGCGGGTCAGCCGCGCCTGGATGGGCTTCGTGGGCTTCACCTTCGACACCATGCCGCACCTCGGCGGTCGCGACGGCCTCTATCACTGCCTCGGCTACTGCGGCCAGGGGGTGCCGAGCGCGACCTACTACGGGCGCAAGGTCGGGCTGCTGATGGCGGGCCGTCCGGGCGGCGAGAGCGCGCTCGCCGAGCTGCCGTTCCCGGCGCGGCCGTTCTATACCGGCAACCCGTGGTTCCTGCCGGCCGCGATCGTCGGCTACCGGCTGCGCGACGCGCTCGGCTGGTAGGAGGCGACGCTTGGCAGGGCAGGACCTTCGGGCACGGACGGCGCAGCGGCACGAGGACGGGCGCTGGCGCTGCGCGTGGTGCGGCACCGATCCCCTGTACGTCGCCTATCACGACCGCGAGTGGGGCGTGCCGGTGCGCGACGAGCGGCAGCTGTTCGAGATGCTGTGCCTCGAGGGC
>JAFEDP010000339.1 GCA_018241545.1 Pseudomonadota bacterium | reverse complement strand
CGCCACCCACGGCCCCTGAACCGACCGTCGCGAGCGTGCTGAGGACCTTCGCCGCCAGTACCGCGAGCAGCAGCCAGCCGAACAGCTGCTCGTGCAGGATCGAGCCGACGACGCTGTAGCCGTTGCCCCAGACCTCCGGGAACGCCAGCGAAGTGAGGCCCACGATCAATCCGCCCAGCGCGAGCCGCGCGGGCAGTGGCCCCACCAGCGCGGCGAACCTCGACCGGCTCCAGTCGAGTGCCGCGAGGAACGGCGGCGCCAGGTGCCCGAGCAGGATGCCGAGCAGCGCGTAGAGCACCAGCTCCCAGTTCTCGCCGAAGTGAATCGGCGGCACGTCGAATACCGGGCCGTAACCCAGGAAGCGGTGGATCGTCGCGTCGGCGCTCACTGCCGCGACCAGCAGCGGCCCGAAGCTCTCCATGGCGAAGGAGCCCATGACGATCTCGGCCACGAAGACGGCGCCGGCGATCGGTGCGTTGTACGCCGAGGCGATGCCGGCGGCTGCGCCGCAGGCGACGAACAGCCGGCGGCGCGGCAGCGGCACCCGGCCGATCAGCCCGGCCTTGGACCCGAGCAGCGCCGCGAGCTGCACCATCGGACCCTCGCGTCCAATGGAGCCTCCCGATGCGATGGACACCAGCGAGGAGAGGCTGCGCAGCAGGGTCGGACGCGCGGCGATCACCCCGTCGCCGACGACCACCGCCTCCATGTAGTCGACATTGCGGCGCACGCTCGCGAGCCGCAACCCGAGGAACAGGATTGCGCCTGCCACGAGGCCTCCCGCGGCCGGCACGATGAGCCGCGGCAGTGGCCCCAGGTCCGAGGCGACGCGCACGAGGCCGCCGGATCGGCCGGTCAGCAGCCATTGGAAGAGGTGAATGGCCTCGCGGAACACGACGCTGGCGAGCGCACCGGCGATGCCGATCATCGCCGCCCAGAACACGATCGACGCCAGCTCCTCGTGGCCGGCCGCGAGTAGGCGGACCGGCGTGCCCGCGCGGCGCCAGAGCGCGCCGAGTCGCTCGCGCCCCCGGTTTCCCAGGTCCCTCAGGCGATCCAAAGTCAGGCGTGCGACGCGCACGATCATCCTCACGACGTCTGCAGTGACATCCGACGCAGAGCCCGCGGCGGCCTCCCTCAGCATGTTCTCAGAATAGAAGTGCAACGTCTCCCTACCGGACCGCGGACGCGTCACGACCGGTCCACTGCCAGACCCCCGCGCCTTTCGGGAATTTAAGTCCCCGGCGCCGCCGGTGCCGCGCCGGCGCGAGGTCGCCGGATGCACGGTTGCGAGGCGGACACGAGCAGTCAGCCGGTGCATCGACGGAGTGAACTCGATCGGACCTGCGTTGTCCCCCAATGTAACCGCGCCGCGTGCCGCGAATTGGGATCCGAGATCCGCAACTCGCTGCGCAGACGGACGAGGTCCGTGAACATCGTCAGCGCTCAGGATGCTAAGGCCGCACTCGTTGAGTACCTATCGTAGGGACGCGTCGCCGTCGACTCGGATGAAGGCGAGCGTTTTTTGGGATTCAGTTCCGGCGAGTGCGACCTCAGCGCCCTGTCACCTCAGGAAGGGCACGCCTGACGACGGCGTGCTCGAAGCGAACCGACCGACGCTCCGCCGCGTCGATGCAGAGGAGATCGCGATGCTCAGATCCACACCACCGCAGGACGCGACGCGCGCGGCCGCTCTGCAGCTGCCCAATGCCATGGGCGTGTCGACGGCGCCGCGCTGGCCGTCGGCGGGCCGCGACCGGTCTGACTCAGTGGGCGAATGGTCGCCGCTGGCCGCCGCTACGTGGCTGCAGGACTTCAACTCCGCGTGGCTACGCGGCCGATGGTCGAATCTCGAGAACCTGCTGTGTCCGGACGTCGAGTTTACGACGCTCGGTTCCGCCAGGATGGTGAGCGGACGCACCGAGGTCGTCGGCATGTTCCGGCGCCGCTACTCGCGTCTCGATATCCACGAATTCTCGGCGACGGAAGTGGAGGCCCGCCGGCTGGGTGCCATCGGGATCCTTCAGTTCCGCTGGTTCGTCGACTGGCACGAGTCGATGGAGCGCGTGCGCCGCTTCGGGTGTACCACGATCGGGTTGCGACTGCTCGAGCGGCCGTGGAAGGCGCTCTGGATCAAGGAGGCGCGCGGCTAGCGAGCGGCGGCGGGGGACGCACCGTGTCGAGCCGACGGCGCGTTGGGAGTCCCGCAGCGGCCCTCGGCTGCCTGATGGTGGTGCTGGCTGGCGGCTGCGCGGGTACGGTCCGCGAGCCGTCGCCGCTCGCCCAGGCGAGCGGAGCCGTGCCGCCGGGATTCTCCGCCGAGATCCGGTTCCGCGCAGAAACGCGGCGCCGGTTCACGGCCAGCGCCGTTCCGCTGTTCGAGCGCGTCCGGTCCGCCGCCGCCGGTCCGCTGAACATCCTTGCGCTGTCCGGCGGTGGTGCCGGTGCGGCCTTCGGGGCCGGAGCGCTCGTGGGATGGAGCCGGTCCGGCCAGCGCCCAGAGTTCCAGATCGTCACCGGCGTCAGCGCCGGCGCTCTGATCGCTCCTTTCGCCTTCCTCGGGCCGGCGTGGGACGGGGAGCTCCGCCGTGCGTTCTCAGGCGACGCCACCCGTGGCCTGCTGCGGCGCCGCTGGCTGGGCGGGCTGCTCGGCGGCAGCCTGTATCGCGGCCGCCCGTTGACGAAGCTGGTCGATCGCTTCGTCACCGCGCAGCTGCTGCGCGCCATCGCGGACGCCAACGCGCGCGGGCGACTGCTGCTGGTCGGGACGACCGACCTGGATACGGCTCAGACCGTCATCTGGAACCTTGGCGCGATTGCGGCACAGGGCGGAGAGGCTGCGCGCCGGCTGATCCGGGATGTGCTCGTCGCCTCGGCGAGCATACCCGGGGTATTCCCGCCGGTACTGATACCGGTCACGGCCGGCGGGCGGGCATACCAGGAGATGCATGTCGACGGGGGAACGACCGGGTCGCTCTTCGTCGCACCGGAAGTCGCTCTGCTCGTGCCCGATGCGCTGACCGCCCTGCAGGGAGCCACCGTTTACGTGATCGCGAACACTCAGTTCGCGGACGCGCCGGAGACGGTTCGACCGCGCACGCTCGCGATCCTGCGCCGCAGCGTCGCCGCGGCGCTGCAGTCCGATTCGCGCGCAGCGGTCGAAACGGCGGCCTCGCTTGCCGACCGCCTGCGAATGGCCGTGCGCGTGACCGAGATCCCGACCGGATATCCCTTCCGTGGACCGCTGGACCTCGCGCCACCGGTCATGCGGCAATTGTTCGACTTCGGAGCACGCTGCGGGACGGAGGGCCGTCTGTGGGCGTCCCCCGGGCGGGTGATCGATTGGGCAGAGCGGCCCACGGCACCGGGGCCGGGCGGCGGCGGTTGCCCGGCCGAGTGACCGCTGCCGCGGCCTTCGGCGCGAGCCTCAGGGCGCGAGCTCGGGGCTGTAGGTGTCCACGAAGTCGACGAAGTCCGATACCTCGCGCATGTCCTGGCCGACAAAGCGGATCGAGTGGGAATCCGTGCGCTGGACGCTGCGCAGGTAGCTCAGCACTTCCGCGGGGAGGTAGTTCTTGAACGTGAGATCGAGAGTCACGGGCTTCGTCAGCACATACGTGTGCCAGGCGTCGCGCCGGCGCAGGGCAGCGCTGACGCCGTCATAGATCTTCTGGCAGGCGACCGCCGGCAGCAGCGTCTCCGCCGAATGA
>JAFEDP010000338.1 GCA_018241545.1 Pseudomonadota bacterium | reverse complement strand
AAGAACCCCGGCATCATCTCGATCCCGCTCGGCTTCCTGTCGGTGATCCTGTTCTCGCTGCTCGGCCGCGACAAGCGCGCCGAGGACATGTGGGACGAGGTCTACGCCCGGCAGAACACCGGCATCCTCGCCTCCAAGGCCACCAGCCACTGACCACCGCCCGGCGGCGGGCCCCGCACGGGGCCCGCCGCGCCGGGCGCGTCCGCGCCGAGGCGCGAGGGCCATGACCGCGCCGCCGCTGATCGTCGACGCCACCGTCCGCTTCCTGCGCCAGCACGAGCCGTTCGCGCGCATGGCGCGGCGCGACCTCGAGTTCCTCGCCGGCCGCGCCCGGCTCGCCTACTTCGCCGCCGGCAGCGTCGTCGTCGACGCCGCGAGCGGCGGTGACTGCCCGCTGCACGTGATCCAGCGCGGCCACGTGCGCACCGCCGACCCGTTCGCGGCCGGCGGCAGCACCGTGCTCGGGCCCGGCGAGAGCTTCCCGCTCGGCGGCGCCGAGCCCGGCGCCGTCTCCGCCAGCTACCTCGCGACCGAGGACGTGTTCTGCTACCAGGTGGCGCCGGCGGACTGCGCGACGCTGCGCCAGGTGTCGGCGCCGTTCGCGGACTTCTACGCCCAGTCGCTGCGCGCGCTGCTGCAGGAGTCGCAGGGCCAGGTCCGGCGCCAGTTCAGCCAGCGGGCGGTCGACCAGCAGACGCTGCTGCAGCCGGTGCGGGCGCTGATCCGCCGCGGCGCGGTGTCGTGCGCGGCCCAGACGCCGCTGCGCGGCGCGCTCGAGCGCATGAGCGCCGAGGGTGTCGGCACCATCGCCGTGGTGGACGACGAGCAGCGCCCGATCGGCATCTTCACCCTCACCGACCTCATGGAGCGCGTGGTGCTGCCGGGCGTCGATCTCGCCACGCCGGTGGCGGCGGTCATGACGCCCGACCCGGGCGCGGTCGACGAGGAGACCACGGCGCAGGAGGCGCTCGCGGTGATGGCGGCGCACCGCTACCACCAGCTGGTGATCACGCGCGCCGGCCGGCTGCAGGGGGTCGTGTCCGAGCGCGACCTGTTCGCGCTGCAGCGCGTCTCGATGCGCAACGTCATCGTCTCGATCCGCGGCGCCCGCGACGTCGGCGCGCTCAAGCGCGCCGCCGCCGACATCACCACGCTCGCCGACAACCTGCTGGCGCAGGGCGCGGCCGCGGAGCCGCTGACCCACACGATCGCCGCGCTCAACGATGCGCTGACGCTGCGGCTGTTCGACCTGCTGGCGCCGACCCACGAGCTCGCGGGCCTCGAGTGGTGCTGGCTGTCGCTCGGCAGCGAGGGCCGGCGCGAGCAGACGATCGCCTCCGACCAGGACAACGCGCTGGTGTTCGCCGCGCCGGCGCCGGAGGTGGAGTCGGCGCGGGCGCGGCTGCTCGCGTTCGCGCGCGAGGTCAACCAGGGCCTCGCGGCGCTCGGCTTCCCGCTGTGCCCCGGCAACATCATGGCCGGCAACCCCGCGCACTGCCTCAGCGTCGAGGAGTGGCGCGTGCGCTTCGCCTCCTGGCTGCGCGAGCCGGCCCCGGAGGCGCTGCTCGCCGCCAACATCTTCTTCGACCTGCGGCCGCTGGCGGGCCAGGCGGCGCTGGCCGAGGGCCTGCGCCGCTGGCTGACCGACACCGCGCCCGACAGCCGCCTGTTCCTGCGCCTGCTCGCCACCAACGCGCTCGACGCCGAGCCGCCGCTCGGCGTGGTGCGCAGCTTCATCACCGACGACGGCGTGCACCGCGGCACGATCGACCTCAAGGCCGAGGGCACGCGCCTGTTCGTCGACGCGGCGCGGGCCTTCGCGCTCGCCTTCGGCATCGCCGAGACCGGCACCGCGCCGCGGCTGCGCCTCGCCGGCCGGCGCCTCGGCCTCGAGGAGCGCGAGACCCAGTCGTTCGCCGACGCGTTCCACTTCCTGCAGCTGCTGCGCCTGCGCGCCCAGCGCGGCCACGTGGGCGGCGAGGGCGGCCCGGCGCCGCATGCGGCGCCCAACCGCATCGACCCGTACGCGCTCAACGAGCTCGACCAGCGCATGCTGAAGGAGGCGCTCCGCCAGGCGCGCAGCCTGCAGAAGCTGCTCGAGCAGACGCTGAAGCGGTAGCCGCGGTGCGCTGGCCGTGGCAGTCGCGGGTCGAGCGCCGGCGCGTGCGCAGCGCGCTGCCCGGCGAGCTGCGCGGCCGGCTCGAGCGGCTGCGGCAGCGCGAGCTCGGGCTCGCGAGCGGGCGGCGGGTGCGCTCGACGCCGCTCGCGCTCGCGCGCTTCGTCGCCCTCGACCTCGAGACGACCGGGCCGCACATGGACCGCGACCGGGTGATCGCGATCGGCGCGGTCGCGGTCGCCGAGCGCGCGCTCGCGCACGGCGATGCGTTCGCCGCGGTGCTGCGCCAGCGCGCCTCGAGCTCGGTCGACAACATCCTGGTGCACCAGATCGGCGGCCAGCAGCAGCTCGGCGGCGTGGAGCCGGCGGCGGCGCTGCTCGACTTCCTCGAGTACCGCGGCGCCTCGCTGGCGGTGGCGTTCCGCAGCGAGTTCGACGCCACGGTGCTGGCGCGCGAGGTCGAGCTCACGCTCGGCATCCGCACGCCGCGCCGCTTCCTCGACCTCGCGGTGCTGCTGCCGGCGCTGTTCCCCGGGACGCCCAACGACACGCTCGAGGACTGGATCGGCTACTTCGGGCTGGTGCCGATCGGCCGCCACGATGCGCTGGCCGACGCCTACACCGGCGCCCAGCTGCTGCTGATCGCGCTCGACGCCGCGCAGCGGCTCGGCTCGCGCACGACCGGCGACCTCGTCGACCTCGAGCGCGCGCAGCGCTGGCTGGGGCGGCGGCGCTAGCGGTCGAGCGCCCAGCGCACGATCGTGTCGATCACCGCCGGGCCGCGGCCGAATTCCGCGCCGGGCTGGTTCACCATCACCACCACCGCGAGCGGCCGCTGGCTGCGGCTCGTGATCCAGCCGGCGACCGCGCTGACGCCGGCGAGCGTGCCGGTCTTGAGCCGGATGCGGCCCTCGGCGGCGAGGTCGGCGAAGCGCCGGTGCAGCGTGCCGTCCTGGCCGGCGAGCGGCAGCGAGGCGGCGAGCTCGGGGTAGTAGCGGCTGCGGTAGGCGGCGGTCAGCACCCGCGCGAGGCTGTCGGCGCTGATGCGCGTGCGTCGCGACAGGCCCGAGCCGTTGTCGATCACGAGCTCCGGGAACACGAGGCCCTGGCCCGCCAGCCACTCGCCGATGGCGCGTTCGCCGTTGGCCACCGTCGCCGGCGGGCCGAAGCGCTCGGCGGCGAGCGTCAGCAGCAGCATGCGCGCCATGGTGTTGTTGCTGTACTTGTTGAGCAGCCGCACGACCTCGGCGAGCGACAGCGACTCGAACTCGGTGAGCAGCCGGGCGCCGGGCGGGCGCGGCTCGAGACGCAGCCGGCCGGCGAACTCCCCGCCCTGCTCGCGCCAGGCGCTGACGAAGGTGCCGAAGGCGTAGTCGGGCGCGCGCAGGATCGCGCGGCGCAGCGTCAGCGGGCCGCAGCGCGCGGACAGCCGGCCGGAGAGGCCGAGCCGGTCCGGCTCGTCCTCGTAGGTCGTGAAGGCGATGCCGCCGCTGCCGCCCTGGCACGGTCCGTCCGCAAGCCGCAGCACGCTCGCGAGCCGCAGGTTCGCCGGCTCCGGGTCGACGATGACGCGCACCCGCGGAGGCTCGGGAACGAGGTGGAATTCCGCGGCCTGGAA
>JAFEDP010000337.1 GCA_018241545.1 Pseudomonadota bacterium | reverse complement strand
GTCAGCTGCGCAGGCGCAGTCCGTCCGGGTCGTACAGCGGCTGCAGGCGGACCGTGGCCGCGCACGGCTCGCCCAGGATGTCGATCTCGAAGCGCGCGCCGTCGCGCGCGAGCGCCGTCGGCACGTAGCCGGCCGCGAGGCTCGCGCCGACGCAGTGGCCGTAGGAACCGGAGGTCACGTAGCCGACCGCCCGGCCATCCGCGAGGATCGACTCGTAGCCGACGACGTCCGCGTCGCGAGCCTCCACCTCCATGACGACGAAGCGCCGGCGGGGGCCGGCGGCGCGCTCGGCGAGCGCCGCGTCGCGCCCGCGGAACCCCGCCTTGCCGAAGTCCACGTAGCGATCGAGGCCGGTCTCGGCCGGGGTGTAGTCGGGCCGGAAATCCTTGTTGAACGACCCGTAGGCCTTCTCGAGGCGCAGCGACGACAGGGCCCGTCCGCCGAAGAGCACGAGCCCGAGCGCCTCGCCGGCCTCGCGCAGGTCGTCGTACAGCGTCGCGAAGTAGTCGGGCGTGGTCCAGATCTCGTAGCCGAGCTCGCCGGTGAAGCCGGCGCGCGTCACGACCGCCGGTGCGTAGCCGACCGCCGTCTCGCGCACGTCGAAGAGGCGGAACGCTGCCGCCCCGAGGTCGAGGCGCACCAGGCGCTGCAGCAGCTCGCGCGCGCGTGGGCCGGCGATCGAGACGCCGGCGAGCGTCGAGGCGGCCGAGCGCACGAACACGTCCGGCGGCGGCGCCGACTGCCAGAACCAGCGCAGGTGGTACTCCTCGGCGAAGCCGGAGCCGACGATCAGGTAGCGGTCGTCGGCGAGGCAGGCGATCGACAGGTCGCCGATGATGCGGCCGGAGTCATTCAGCATCGGCGCGAGGCCGAGGCGCCCGGGGCGCGGGATGCGGCAGGCGAACACGCGGTCGAGCCAGGCGCGCGCGCCACGCCCGCTGACCTCGTACTTGCCGTAGTTGCTGGTCTCGTACAGGCCGACCGCGGCGCGCACGGCCCGGCATTCGGCGCCGACGTGCGCGAACGCCTCGGAGCGGCGGTAGGTGGGCGTCTCGGTGCCGGGGACGCCCGGCGGCGCGAACCACAGCGCGTGCTCGAGGCCGAAGTTCGCGCCCATCACCGCGCCCGCGGCGCGCAGCCGGTCGTAGATCGGCGAGCGGCGCAGCGGGCGCCCGGCGGGCAGCTCCTCGTTCGGGTAGGCGAGGCGGAAGCGGCGCGCGTAGTTCTCGGGCACCTTCACCGACGTGTACTTCGGCGTCGCGAACGCCCCGTACCGCGCCACGTCCATCGACAGGATGTCCTGGCCCGGGTCGCCCTCTGCCATCCAGCGCGACAGCACAAGGCCAATGCCGCCGCCCTGGCTGAACCCGGCCATCACCGCGCAGGCCACCCAGTAGTTCGGCAGCCCGCGCACGGGGCCGACCAGCGGGTTGCCGTCGGGCGCGAACGTGAACGGGCCGTTGACCGCCTTGCGGATGCCGACGCGGCCGAGCGCCGGGAAGTGCCGGAAGCCGACCTCGAAATAGGGCGCGAGCCGGGCGAAGTCGTCCGGCAGCAGCTGCATCGCGAAGTCGTCGGGCGTGCGCTCGGGCGCCCAGACCACGCCGTGCGGCTCGTAGGTGCCGATCAGCGCGCCGCCGCGCTCCTGGCGCATGTAGATCTCGCCGGAGTAGTCGGTCGTGTTGACGATCTCGCGCGCGCGGCCCTTGAGCTCGGGGAGGTCCTCGGTCAGCAGGTAGTGGTGCTCCATCGCGAGCACCGGCAGCTCGATGCCGACCAGGCGCCCGACCTCGCGCGCCCACAGGCCCGCGCAGTTGACGACGTGCTCGGCGTGCACCGTGCCCTTGTCGGTGACGACGTCCCAGGAGCCGTCGGCGCGGGGCCGCAGCGCCTCGACCCGCGTGAAGCGCTCGACCGTGGCGCCGAGCTGGCGCGCGGCCTTGGCGTAGGCATGGGTCGTCCCCGAGGGGTCGCAGTGGCCGCCGTCGGCCCGCCACAGCGCGCCGATGAAGTGGCTCGGGTCGATCAGCGGGTTGAGCTCGAGTGCCTCCTCGAGCGTGATCATCCGGGTCTCCATGCCGAGGTAGCGCGCCCGCGAGCAGATCAGCTTCAGGCTGTCGAGCTCGCCCTGCGTGGCCGCCAGCATCAGGCCGCCGTTGGGGTGCAGCGTGCACGACTGCCCCGACAGCGCCTCGATCTCGCGGTACAGGTCGATGGTGTACTTCTGAAGCCGCGAGATGTTCGCCTCGCCGTTGAAGGTGTGCATGCCGCCGGCCGCGTGCCAGGTCGAGCCGGAGGTGAGCTCGCTCTTCTCGATCAGCATCGCGTCCGTCCAGCCGATCTTCGCCAGGTGGTACAGCACGCTCGCGCCGACCACCCCGCCGCCGATCACCACGGCTCTTGCGGAAGACTTCATGCAGGGCACCCCGGACCAGGCTTAAGGCCGCCGGCAGGCGGCCGGCGGAACGCGCATGGTACGGCATGGCGGGCGATCTGCGGGACCGGCCCCGGGGCCGGCGGCCTTGACGCGCCGCACGCCAACCGACAACGTGTCGGCGGTCGGGCCGCCACGGGCGGCAGCGGGGGGCCGGTGCGGGGACTGCTGCGGTCGCTGACCCTGGTGGCATGTCTGGCGCTTGCCGTGCCGGCGGGCGCGGCCGCTCCCGTGGTCGTCTCCTCGAAGCTGTCGAGCGAGTCGGCGATGATCGGCCACATGATCCGGCTGCTGCTCGAGGCCCACGGCATCGAGACCACCGACCGGATGACGCTCGGCGGCACGCCGATCATGCGCCGCGCGATCATCGCGGGCCTCGTCGACCTCTACGTCGAGTACACCGGCAACGCCGCGTTCTTCTACAACGTCGCGACCGACCCCGCCTGGAAGGACCTGGACGCCGGCTACGCGCTCGGCGCGCGCCTCGACTACCAGGCGCACCGGATCGTCTGGCTCGCCCCGGCCCGCGCCAGCAACGCCTGGGCGCTCGCGGTGCGCAGCGAGCTCGCCGCGCGCGAGCACCTGGCGACGCTCACCGACTTCGGGCGCTGGGTGGCGAGTGGCGGCGCGGTCGTCCTCGCGTGCTCCGCCGAATTCGCCAACTCCGGCGTGCTGCGCTCGCTCGAGCACACCTACGGCTTCACGCTGCGCCCGGAGCAGCTGATCGTGCTTGCCGGCGGCGACACCTCGGCCACGATCCGGGCTGCGGCCGAGCGCACGAGCGGCACCAACACCGCGATGGTCTACGGTACCGACGGCGCCGTGGCGTTCTCGCGCCTCACGGTCCTCGAGGACGACCGCCACGACCAGCCGGTCTACGCCCCGGTGCCGATCATCCGCGAGCGCGTGCTGCGCGAGCACCCCGAGATCGCCGCGATCGTGAAGCCGCTGATGGAGAGCTTCGACCGGGACACCCTGCAGGCGCTCAACGCGCGCGTGCAGATCGACGGCGAGCCGCCGGTCAGCGTCGCGGCCGACTACCTGCGCGCGCGCGGGCTGCTCACGGCGCCCGCCCCGGACGGGACGCGGCGGGCGCCGTGAGCGCGGCGCGGCGCACGTTCGGCGGCCTCGACCGGCTTGGGTCCGCGCTGGTGCTCGCCGGCAGCGCCGCGCTCGCGTGGCTGCCGCTCGTCGAGTTCAAGGCGAGTCGCATCGCCTCGGGCGAGCCGCGCGCGCTCACCGCGGCGCTCGGCGGCGGCCCGGCTGCGGCGGTCGCGGCCGCGCTCGGGCTCGTCGCGCTCGTGCT
>JAFEDP010000336.1 GCA_018241545.1 Pseudomonadota bacterium | reverse complement strand
TGTTCCAGGACCCGGTCGGCAGCCTCAACCCGCGCCACACGGTCGGGCGCATCGTCGCCGAGCCGCTGCGGCTGCTCGACCCCGCGCCGGGCGCCGGCGAGCGCGCGCGGCGGGTGGCCGCGTCACTGGCCGCGGTCGGGCTCGCCGCCGGCGATGCCGCCCGCCACCCGCACGAGTTCTCGGGCGGCCAGCGCCAGCGGATCGCGATCGCCCGCGCGCTGATCGTCGAGCCGCGGCTGCTGATCCTCGACGAGGCGGTCTCGGCGCTCGACGCCTCGCTGCGCACGCAGATCCTGGAGCTGCTGCTCGCGCTGTCGGACGCGCGCGGGCTGGCCTACCTGTTCGTCTCGCACGACCTCGGCGTGGTGCGGGCGGTCACGGACCGCACCCTGGTCATGCGCGCCGGGTGCATCGTCGAGGAGGGACCGACGGCGCAGGTGCTGGACAGCCCCCGACACCCGTACACTCGCGAGCTGGTGGCGGCGACGCCCCGCCTGGAGCGGGCGCTCGGCGCCGCGCCCCCTTCGAGGACCGGCCCATGACTCTCCCGTCGCGCACCGACCAGCTGCTGATCGGCGATGCCTGGCGGGACGCCACGGGCGGCGCGACCCTGCCGGTCGAGGACCCGTCGAGCGGCACGGTGGTCGGCGCCATCGCGCGCGCGACGGGTGCCGACGTCGACGCCGCGGTCGCCGCGGCCCGCGCCGCGCGCGACGGCGCCTGGGGGGCGCTGGCGGCGTACGAGCGCGGCCGGCTGCTCGCGGCCCTCGGCCGCGCGGTGGTCGCGCACGCCGACGAGCTGGCGGCACTCGAGGCGCTCGACGTCGGCAAGCCGCTGACCCAGGCGCGCGCCGACGTCACCGCGCTCGCGCGCTACCTGGAGTTCTACGGCGGCGCCGCCGACAAGCTGCACGGGCAGACGATCCCCTTCCTCGCCGGCTACACCGTCTACACGCTGCGCGAGCCGCACGGGGTCACCGCCCACATCATCCCGTGGAACTACCCGATGCAGATCATCGGCCGCTCGGTCGGCGCGGCGCTCGCGGCCGGCAACGCGGTCGTGGTCAAGCCCGCCGAGGAGGCCTCGCTGACGACGCTGGCATTCGCGCAGCTCGCGCTCGAGGCCGGCTTCCCGCCGGGCGCCGTCAACGTCGTGCCGGGCCTCGGCGAGGAGGCGGGCGCGGCGCTCGCGGCGCACCCCGGCGTCGACCACGTCTCGTTCACGGGCTCGGTCGAGGTGGGCGTGGCGGTGCAGACCGCCGCCGCGCGGCACGTCGCGCCGGTGACGCTCGAGCTCGGCGGCAAGTCGCCGCAGCTCGTCTTCGACGACGCCGACCTCGACGCGGCCCTGCCGCTGCTGGTGCGCGCCGGGCTGCAGAACGCCGGCCAGACCTGCTCGGCGAGCTCGCGGCTGCTGCTGCAGAGGGGCATCTACGAGCGCGTCGTCGCCGCGCTCGCGGCCCGCTACGCGGCACTGCGCGCCGGGCCCGCGGCTCGCGACCTCGACCTCGGGCCGCTGATCTCGGCGGCGCAGCTGCGCCGGGTGCGTGCGCTGGTCGAGGACGGTGTCGCGCGCGGCGTGCCGGTGCTGGCGCGCGGCGCGGTGGCCGACGAGGCGCCGGCCGGCGGCCACTACCTCGCGCCGCTGCTGCTCGGACCGCTCGCCGGCGACGACCGCCTCGCGCAGGAGGAGATCTTCGGACCGGTGCAGGTGGTGCTGCCGTTCGACACCGAGGAGGAGGCCGTGGCGATCGCCAACGGCACGCGCTACGGCCTCGTGGCGGGCGTCTGGACGCGCGACGCCGGCCGCCAGCACCGGCTCGCGCGCCAGCTGCGCGCCGGCCAGGTCTTCCTCAACGACTACGGCGCGGCCGGCGGCGTCGAGCTGCCGTTCGGCGGCGTCGGCTGGTCGGGCCACGGCCGCGAGAAGGGCTTCGAGGCGCTGTACGGCTTCACGACGCTCAAGACCGTCGCGGCGCGCCACCGCTGACGCCCCCCGGAGGCAGGACCCCGTGCGACTTCAGGACCAGATCGCGATCGTCACCGGCGGCGCCTCCGGCATCGGCGCCGGGATCGTCCGCCGCTTCGTCGCCGAGGGCGCGCGCGTCGTGATCGCGGACCGCGACGCGCCCGCGGCCGCGGCGCTCGCGGCCGAGCTCGGCCCCGCCGCCCGGGCGGTCGTCGCCGACGTCACGAGCGCCGACTCGGTCGCGGCGCTGGCGGCGGCCGCGGCCGCCCTCGGGCCGCTCGACATCCTGGTCAACAACGCCGGCGTCGGCCACCGGCCGCAGCCGCTCGAGGAACTACCGGAGGCGGAGTTCGAGCGCGTGCTCGCCGTCAACGTGCGCTCGATCTACCTGACCGCGCGCGCGTTCGTGCCGGCCATGAAGGCGCGCCGCCGCGGCGCGATCCTCAACATCGCCTCGACCGCCGGCGTCAGCCCGCGGCCGCGCCTCACCTGGTACAACGCCTCCAAGGGCTGGGTCATCACGGCGACCCGCTCGATGGCGGTCGAGCTCGCGCCGTTCGGGGTGCGCGTCAACGCGCTCAACCCGGTCGCGAGCGAGACGCCGTTGCTGGCGACGTTCATGGGCGAGGACACGCCGGAGGTGCGCGCGCGCTTCCTCGCGACGATCCCGCTCGGCCGCTTCGCGACACCCGCGGACATGGGCCACGCTGCGACCTACCTGTGCTCGGACGAGGCGTCGATGGTGACCGGCGTGGCGCTCGAGGTGGACGGCGGGCGCTGCATCTGAGCGCGGAGGACGGCGTGAAGGCGGGCGAACTGAACCTGATCACCGACGTGCCCGGCCTTACGGTCGGCCACGCCACCGACGCACGCGCCGCGACCGGCGTCACCGTACTGCTCGGCGAGCGGCCGCTCGCCGCCGGCGTCGACGTGCGCGGCGGCGCGCCCGGGGTACGCGAGACCGACACGCTCGCGCCCGACGCGCTCGTCGGCCATGCGCACGCGATCGTGCTCTCGGGCGGCTCGGTATTCGGCCTGGGCGCAGCCGACGGAGTCGCCGCAGAGTTGTCGCGCCGCGGCACGGGCCTCAGGCTGCTCGCGCACACACGCGCGATCCCGATCGTGCCGGCGGCGGTGCTGCACGACCTGGGCGAGGGCGACAAGGACTGGAGCGAACCGCCCTACCGGGCGCTCGGCGTCGCCGCGCTCTGCGCCGCGCAGCGCCGCTTCGCGCTCGGGCGCATCGGCGCCGGGTGCGGGGCGCGGGCGGGCCGCGTTCCCGGCGGCGTCGGCTCGGCGTCGCTCGACCTCGGCGACGGGCTCGTGGTGGGCGCGCTGGTGGCGGTCAACTCGATCGGCAGCGTCTACTA
Source organism: Pseudomonadota bacterium (assembly GCA_018241545.1). GTDB lineage: Bacteria > Pseudomonadota > Gammaproteobacteria > Steroidobacterales > Steroidobacteraceae > CAIKZZ01. The sequence continues at coordinate 403 of JAFEDP010000336.1, read as the reverse complement.
CCCCGACGGCCGTACCCCCTACGCCTGGCCCTACGAGCTCGACGGCGAGTTCGGCGGCCATCGGCCCGGCGCAGAGCAGGCCCCGCTGATCGATCCCGCCCCGCCGGAGTCGCGGCTCGGCGAGCTGGGCGGTCCCGCGGCCGGCAGCAGCACCGTGATCGGGGTCGTCGCGGTCTCCGCCGACCTCACCGGCGCCGAGTGCCGCCGGCTGGCCGTGATGGCCCACGACGGCATCGCCCGCGCCGTGCGCCCCTCGCACACGCCCTTCGACGGCGACACGCTGTTCGCGGTCGCGAGCGGCGCGCGACCGCTCGCCGCGGCGTCGCGCCCGGCGCAGCTGGCCCGCCTCGGCGCAGCGGCGGCCGACTGCATGGCCCGTGCGATCGCGCGCGGCGCGTTCGAG
>JAFEDP010000335.1 GCA_018241545.1 Pseudomonadota bacterium | reverse complement strand
CGCCGGCCCTCCGCTGAATCGCGGCATCCTCCTGTGCCGGGCCCAGAAGTGGTCGGATGCGGCCGACGCGCTCGGCGAGGCGCTCAAGCGCTACCCGGGCAGTGCGACCGCCGCCTCGCAGCTCGGCGTCGCCTACCGCCAGCTCGGGCGCTTCGCGGACGCGGAGCAGGCCTATCGGCAGGCGCTCGCGCTCGACGACCGCGACCCGCGCACGCACCGCAATCTGGGCGTGCTGCTCGATCTGTACCTGCAGAAGCCGGCCGAGGCGCTCGAGCAGTACGAGGCAACGCTGGCGCTCGTCGGCGGCGAGGACAAGCAGATGTCGGCCTGGATCGCCGAGGTCCGCCAGCGGCTCGGGACCTCGCAGAAGAGCGCCCGCACGGAGGGACCATGAACGCACGCTGGCTGTTGGTGATGGCTGCCGGGTGGCTGGCGGGCCCTGCCGGGGCGGCAGACCCCGCGCCCGACGCGGCCGCCCGCGCCGCGGCTGCCGACGTCGTCCAGGCGGAGCCGGCCGCGGGCCAGCCGGCCGGGCCGGCGAAGGCCGCCAAAGCCCCCAAGGCCGCCCGTAGCGCTGGCGGGGCGGCGGCCAGCCCGGCGGACAAGAGCGGCAAGGCCATGGACCGGCTCGAGCTCGAGACCAGCCAGATCACCGGCAACCGGGAGCTCCCCAAGGTCATGGTGATCGTGCCGTGGAAGCGGTCGGACATCGGCGACCTCGTGGGACGCCCGGTCAACAGCCTGGTGGACGAGGCCCTGCAGCCCGTGGACCGCGAGGTATTCCGGCGGGAGATCGACTACTTCGATGCGCTCGCGCCCGACCGCGCGCGGGGCGAGACGCGCGTCACATCTGGCGCGACCACGACCCGCCCTGAGAAGTAAGCCACGGTATTCGTGACATAACTTGAGTGAAATGGACCGGCCGTGCCGGCACATCGTGCGAATTCAACGGAGCAGCGCAGATGCATGAGTTTGACGTGATCGTGGACTTCTTCAGGAAGGGCGGCTTCTTCCTGTACCCGATCGCCCTGATCTGGGCGATCGGCCTCGTGATCGCCATCGAGCGGTTCGCCTACCTGATGAAGGTCGGTACCGGCAACAAGCGCCTGTGGGACCAGCTGCAGCCGCTGTTCGAGGCCGGCAACTTCAAGCAGGCCACCAACGCGGTCGCCGACTCCGACACCGCACTCGCGCAGGTGATGCGCTACGGAATGAGCCGCATCACGACCGCGCGCCGGCGTGAGGACATCGAGAAGGCGATGGAGGAGAGCCTGGTAGAGGTGATCCCGCACCTCGAGCGGCGCACGCACTACCTGGCGGCGCTCGCCAATATCGGCATGCTGATGGGTCTGTTCGGCACCGTGCTCGGTCTGATCCGCGCGTTCGCGGCGGTCGCGCAGGCGAACCCGGCCGAGAAGGCCAGCCTGCTGTCGGCCAGCATCTCGGTGGCGATGAACAACACCGCGCTCGGCCTACTGGTGGCCATCACGCTGCTGCTCTCCCACCTGTATCTCGAGACCAAGACGACCAACATCGTCGACAGCCTCGAGGTCGCCAGCGTCAAGTTCCTGAACGCCATCACCGAGCGCCAGCAGCGCAGTGCTGCCGAGTCGCCGGCCGCTGCCGGCGCCGCCGCGCCGCGGGCCGGTGAGGTGCGCGGGGCGAGGGCATGAGCGGATCGTCGATCGCCCGCCGCCAGGCGCGCAACCATGCGCGCTACAAGGGTCGGAACGATATCAACATCGTTCCGATGCTGGACATCTTCACGATCCTGCTGTTCTTCCTGATCTTCACGGCGGTGTTCTCGAAGACGCACATCGTAGAGATGAACCTGCCGGCGCAGAGCTCCGAGCCCCTGTCGCTGCCCGAGGGGCTGGTGCTCGAGATCGTCGTGCGCAAGGATGGCCTGGTGGTGCAGGACAAGAACAGCGGTCCGCTGCAGTCCCTGCCCAACGTGGCGAGCGGCTATGACTTCGACGGCCTCAACTCCTACCTGACGCGGGTCAAGGCCCGCTTCCCGGAGATGAAGTCGGCCACGGTGCTGCTCGAGCAGAACATCCCCTACGACACGATCATCGCCACGATGGACGCGGTGAAGTCCTACGAGGGGACGCTCGACGGCCAGCCGGCGCGCGGCGAACTGTTCCCGCAGATCTCGCTCGGAGATGCCCCGACATGATCGCCTCGCGACTGAAGCGCAACCGGCGCCCGGGCGGCCACCACGGTGGCCACGGCATGCCCGCGCTCGTGCCGATGATCGACATGCTGGTGATCCTGGTGGTGTACATGCTGGTGCACACGGCGGACTACGAGATCCTGCCCAACACCAAGAACATCTCGATCCCGCAGTCGGTGTCCGAGTCGCGGCCGCACGAGTCGACGGTGCTGATGGTCACGCGCGATACGATCTTCGTGAACGGGACGCCGACCGCCAAGGTCGCCGACGTCGAGGCGGGGGCGCCGGGCGCCGCCGACTCGCTGATGCAGAGCCTCAAGGCCGAGACGCAGAAGCGTACGCTGCTGCAGCCGAACGATCCGGCGGCGCGCGAAATCACCGTGATGGCCGACAAGGCCCTGCCGTACAGTTTGCTGAAGAAGATCATGATGGCCGCGACCGCCGCCGACATCGGCAAGATGTCGCTCGCGGTCATCGAGAAAGAGCGGGCCTACCGCGGCCCGAACCCTGGCTGAGCTTCGCCGAGCGAGTCCCCGATGACAGTGCTTGCGACCAACTATCGGCTCTACGAGCTGCCCTGGACGCCGAACGACGCCGAGGAGCGCCACTTCAAGCGCCTGCTCGCGATCGGCATCCTCCTCTGGCTGCTGGTGGTGATCGGCTCCCAGCTGCTGCCCGTCGCCGAGCGCCCGGCGCCGCCGCCGCTCCCGGAGGACGTGGTGAAGCTGGTGCTGCAACCGCCGCCGCCGCCGCCGAAGCCGATCGAGGAGAAGAAGCCGGAGCCAAAGCCGGTCGAGCAGCCCAAGCCGGTCGTGCCGCCGCCGGTCGTCGACAAGACCGAGCAGGCTCGCAAGAAGGCGCAGAAGGCGCTCAATCAGGTCAAGGACGAGCTCGCGGACCTGCGCGCGGCGCTCAAGACCGAGGACCTCGCGAGCGCCAAGCCGCTCAAGGACAAGGTCGACGGCCCGGCCCGCGCCGAGCGCTCGCTGATCACGTCGAACCTCACCGGCGGCAGCGGCGGCATCAACACGGCGGCGCTGAGTTCCGGCTTCGGCGGCGGGCCCGGCTCGCTGCACGGCCACTCGACGATGCAGGGCGTGCAGTCCTTCGCCGACGGCATCCGCAAGGACCACGCCGAGGCCAAGCGCAGCGGCTCGAGCGGCAAGGCCTCGCGCAGCCGCGAAGAAATCGAGATGGTATTCGACCGCAACAAGGCGGCGATCTACGCGCTCTACAACCGAGCGCTGCGCGACAACCCGCAGCTGCAGGGCAAGGTCGTGGTGCAGCTGACCATCGCGCCCACCGGCGAGGTCACTGACTGCAAGATCCTCTCCAGCGAGCTCAAGGACGAGGAGCTCGAGCGCAAGCTGGTTGCGCGCATCAAGATGTTCCACTTCGACGACAAGGACGTCGAGGTGATCACGACGACCAAGCCGATCGACTTCTTCCCCGCCTGACGGCTCCACGATGCTGGCGCGCTACTATTTCGCGCTCAGGGACGTGCACGTCACCGCGGTGGCGACGTCGATCGCGCTGTTCGCGCTGCGCGGTGCGCTGAGGCTGGCGA
>JAFEDP010000334.1 GCA_018241545.1 Pseudomonadota bacterium | reverse complement strand
GTGCTGACGACGCGGCCCGTCAGCGTGTGCTCGGCTTTCGCCGCCGGCGTACCGGTGGAAATCTCGGCGGACATCAGACCTTACCTCCGAGGCGCTGCTGGCTGAGCGCCGTCTTCACGCGCGCGATGCTCTTCTTGACCTTGCCGAACTGGTCCGGCTTGGCGGGCTGGCCCGAGGCCGCCGCCATGCGCAGGTTGAACTGCTCGCGGCGCAGCTTCAGGAGCTCGTCCTGCAGCTCGGCCGGCGTCCGCTTGACCAAATCCTTGAAATTCATTGTCGTTCCTCGTGGATCCGGTTCAGCGCACCTGGCGCTTCACGAACACGGTCGGCAGCGACAGCTTGGACGCCGCCAGGCGGAAGGCCTCGCGGGCGTCGGCCTCGCTGATGCCCTCCATCTCGAAGAGCACCTTGCCGGGCAGCACGCGCGCGACCCAGTACTCGACGTTGCCCTTGCCGCTGCCCATGCGCACCTCGAGCGGCTTGGCCGTGACCGGGATGTCCGGGAACACCCGGATCCAGATCTGGCCGCCACGCTTGACGTAGCGGGTCATCGCGCGGCGGGCCGCCTCGATCTCGCGCGCCGTCATGCGTCCGCGGCCGGTCGACTTGAGCGCGTACTCGCCGAAGGCGACGGTGCTGCCGCGGTGCGCGGCGCCGGCGTTCGAGCCTTTGAACTGCTTGCGATACTTGGTTCGCTTTGGCTGCATCATGGTCGTGATTCCGGTACGCGGGCTCAGGCCGCCGGGGCGGCCTCGGGCTGGGCGGCGGGCGCGGCGGCCGGGTCAGCGGCCTCCGCCTCGAGCGTGGCCTTGTCGAACACCTCGCCCTTGAAGATCCACACCTTGACGCCGATGACGCCGTACGTAGTGCGGGCCTCGGCCAGGCCGTAGTCAATGTCGGCGCGGAACGTGTGCAGCGGGATGCGGCCCTCGCGGCTCCATTCCGTGCGCGCGATCTCGGCGCCGTTCAGGCGGCCGGAGGCGCGCACCTTGATGCCGAGCGCGCCGCTGCGCATCGTGTTGGTGACCGCGCGCTTCATGGCGCGGCGGAACATCACGCGCTTCTCGATCTGCTGCGCGATGCCCTCGGCGACCAGCTGCGCGTCCAGCTCGGGCTTGCGAATCTCGGCGATGTTCAGGCGCACGTCCTGAACCGGCAGCTTCATGCGCCGCGCCACTTCGGCCCGCACCTTCTCAATGTCCTCGCCCTTCTTGCCGATCACGATGCCGGGGCGGGCGGTGTGGATCGTGATGTTGACGCGCCGCGCGGCGCGCTCGATGTGGATGCGGCTCACCGACGCCTCGGCGAGGCGCTTCTTCAGGAATTCGCGCACCTGAAAGTCGGTGTGCACGAGGCCCGCGAAGTTCTTCGAGTGGGCGTACCACTTCGAAGTCCAGTCGCGGGTGATCCCAAGACGGATGCCGGTCGGATGTACTTTCTGGCCCATGTGTGTCAGTTCCCCGGCCTACTTGGCCGCATCCGCGACGTAGACGGTGATGTGGCTGTTGCGCTTGACGATCCGCGCACCGCGGCCCTTGGCACGGGCGTGGAAGCGCTTCAGCGTCGGCGCCGTGTCGATCTCGATCCGCGACACGCGCAGCTCGTCGATGTCGGCGTTGTGGTTGTGCTCGGCGTTGGCGATCGCCGACTCGAGCACCTTGCGCACGTGCTCGGCGCCCTTCTTCGGCATGAACTTCAGGATCGCGAGCGCCTGCCCGACCGGCTTGCCGCGCACCACGTCCGCGACCAGGCGGCACTTCTGCGGGGAGATGCGCGCGTGGCGCAGCTTGGCGAAAGTCTGCATGGCTCTACTCCGTCGCCGCCTTCTTATCCCCGCCGTGCGCCTTGAAGGTGCGCGTCGGCGCGAACTCGCCGAGCTTGTGACCGACCATGTTCTCGGTCATCAGCACGGGCACGTGGTTGCGGCCGTTGTGGACCGCAATCGTCAGACCCACCATGTCCGGAGTCACCATCGAGCGACGCGACCAGGTCTTGATCGGCCGGCGATCGTTCTTGGCCGCCGCCACCGCCACCTTCTTGGCGAGCGGCAGATCGACGAACGGACCTTTTTTCAGTGAACGTGGCACGTTGGCACCCTCGGATTACTTGCGGCGCGACACGATGAACGAGTTCGTGCGCTTGTTGTGGCGGGTCTTCTTGCCCTTCGTCTGCCAGCCCCACGGCGACACCGGATGGGGGTTGCCCTGGCCGGACTTGCCCTCGCCGCCGCCGTGCGGGTGGTCCACCGGGTTCATGACCACGCCGCGCACCGTCGGCCGGATACCGCGCCAGCGCTTGGCGCCCGCCTTGCCGAACACGCGCAGGTTGTGCTCGTCGTTACCGACCTCGCCGATCGTGGCGCGGCAGTCGATGTGCACCTTGCGGATCTCGCCCGACTTGAGCCGGATCAGCGCCTGCAGGCCCTCGCGGGCCGTGTACTGGGCGGAGTTGCCCGCGGCGCGCGCGATCTGGCCACCCTTGCCGGGCTTGAGCTCGATGTTGTGCACCGAGCTGCCGACCGGGATGTGACGCAGCTGCATGGCGTTGCCGGCCTTGATCGGCGCCTCGGCACCCGCGATAACCTCGTCGCCGGCCTTGAGGCCCTTCGGCGCGAGCATGTAGCGGCGCTCGCCGTCCTTGTAGAGGACGAGCGCGATGTGCGCAGTGCGGTTCGGGTCGTACTCAAGCTGCTCGACCACGCCCGGGATCCCGTCCTTGTCGCGGCGGAAATCGATCTGCCGGTACTTCTGCTTGTGGCCGCCGCCCTTGTGGCGGGTCGTGATGCGGCCGTAGCTGTTGCGCGCGCCGGTCGACTTCTGCGACGAGAGCAGCGGCGCGTGGCCCTTGCCCTTGTGCAGGTGCGAACGGTTGGGCTTGACGACGAAGCGCGCGCCCGGGGAGGTCGGCCTCAGTTTGATCATTGCCATGGCTCTTGCCCTTTCAGTCTCGAGGCCGCTCAGGCCTTCGCCGTGCCGGTCAGGTCGATCGTCTGGCCGGACTTCAGGCTCACGTAGGCCTTCTTCCAGTCGGAGCGGCGACCGAAGCTCGCGCCGAAACGCTTCTTCTTGCCGCCGACGTTGACGACCTGGACGGCCTCGACCTCGACGGAGAACATCAGCTCGACCGCCTTGGCGATCTCCGGCTTGGTCGCGTCGCCGCGCACCCGGAACACGTACTGGTTGTGCTTCTCACCGGCGCGCGCGGCCTTCTCCGACACGTGCGGGGCGAGCAGCAGGTTCATCAGCCGCTCGCTCGGGGCGACGGCAGCCTTGGGAGTATCGGCGGCGCTCATGCCAGGCGCTCCTCGATCATCTTGAGCGCGGCGACGGTCGCGAGGACCTTGTCGTGACGCGCGAGGCTCACAGGGTCGAGCTGGGCGGCGGTCATGATCTCGACCGCCGGCAGGTTACGGGCCGCGAGGAACAGCTTCTCCTCGAAGGCCTCGACCACGATCAGCACGTTGTCGAGCTGCAGGTCCTTGAGGCGCGTGACGAGCAGCTTGGTCTTCGGCGCGTCGATCTCGAGCGTCGGCACCGCGACGAGCCGCTCGGTGCGGGCGAGCTCCGAGAGCATCGCCTTGATCGCACCGCGGTACATCTTGCGGTTGACCTTCTGCGAGAAGTCGCGCGGCCGCGCAGCGAACGAACCTCAGAGCGCAGGAGGGGGAGCCCCCGCATGCAAGTGAGCACCCAGACGGTGGGAGCGATCACGGTCGTGGTGCCCGTCGGGCGCCTGGACTTCGCCGCGTCGACCGCGT
>JAFEDP010000333.1 GCA_018241545.1 Pseudomonadota bacterium | reverse complement strand
GACCGGCTGAGTGGCGGCCCGGATGCCGCCAGCGGCGCCGGCGTGCACCGCACGGACGTCTCCTTGTACGCGCAGTCGCTGGTGCCGGCCGGCGGGCGTCCGCTGCGGCTGCGGCTCAACCTGACGTACAGCTGGTCGGACAGCGCCGCGGTCAGTGGCGCGAGCGCCTACGGCACGCCGGCGGCGTTCCATGGCCGCGCCCATCCGCGTGCCGCCGCCGCGGCGGATGCGGCCTTCGAGCTCAGCCTCTCGCCGCGCTGGGTGCTCGCGCTCGACGTCCTCTACCAGCACGACGACGGCTTCCTCGTCGTCGGGAACGTGGCAGGCCCGGGCGGCGCGACCCTGCCGTTGCGGATCGACGCCGGCCCTGGCGCCAGCTGGACCCTGGCGCCGGCGCTCGAGTGCAACTTCAGCGCCAGCGTCGGCGTCATCGTCGGCATCAAGCTCACCGCCGCCGGGCGCGACGCGCCGGTCGAGCGCGTGCCGGCCGCGGCGCTCAACCTGTTCTTCTAGCGCGCGGCCATGACCGACATCGCTTCAGCGTTCCTGAATCCCGGTTCAGCACAAGTGCATGCCGGCGTGTCGCGCGCGTCCATGCTCCGCTCGCGACTCCGCGCATCCACTGGAACCGACCCCGGAGGCCCCATGCACGTCGCACCCCGACAAGCCCCCACCGGCGAGGTGAGCGCGGCGATCGAGTTCATCGCCGCCGGCGGCGAGCGGCCGTTCGCCTACGGCTACGAGCCCGCGCCCGCTGATCCTGCGCCGACGGCCCGCTTCGAGCCGCGCGCCGTGCAGATCCGCGACCTGCGCCACGGCGGCGCGCTGTCGCTCGAGGCCAACGGGGCGGCGCTGCTCGACCGCCCGACGGCGTGTCGCCACTTCGACGACCCGGCGCAGGTGCGTGCCCGCTACTACCCCGAGTGCGCGGCGATCCTGCGGCAGGCGCTGGGCGCCACGCGGGTCCTCGTCTACGACCACAACGTGCGACGCGGCCCGCGCCTCGGCGCCGAGGCGCAACGCACCGACGGGGGACGCCCGGTGCACCACGCACACACCGACTACACACCGCGGTCGGCGCGGCGACGGGCGCAGCAGCTGGCGCTGGCCGAGGCCAGCAAGCTGCTGCGGCACCGCTTCGTGCAGGTGAACCTGTGGCGGCCGTTGCGCGCCCCGCTGCGCGAGGCGCCGCTCGCGATCTGCGACGGGGCCTCCGTCGCGCCGGCGGACCTGCGCACCGTCGAACTCCTCTACCGGGACCGCATCGGCGAGATCTTCTACCTCGCCCACTCGCGTCGCCACCGCTGGTACTTCGCCTCCGACATGACCACGGACGAGGTCTGGGTGATCAAGAACGTCGACGTCGATCCAGCGGGCCGGGGGCGCGTGGCGCCACACGGCGCTTTCGACCTCGGACGTCGCGGTGCCGACGTGCCGCCGCGCGAGAGCATCGAGGTCCGGGCATTCGCGTTCTTCGGGCCGGCGGCGGAGGGCTAGGCGGTGCACGCACGCTGTGCGCGGACGGAGCGCCTCGGCTACCGCGAGCCGCCGGCATCGGGCACGCCGCGCCGGGCGTTCGCCGTGCGCGGACGCTGGCAACAGGGACTCGCGCTCATCGCGGCGCTGATCGTGCCGGGTGGACTGCTGATCGCGGCCTCCGCGGTCGCCGCCGGCGCACTGCGCCGACTGCGGGCCCGACGCGCCGCGACCCGCGCGCGACGGGGCGTGCTGCCGCGCGGCAACGACCCCACCCGCGCGCCCTGATCGTCCCTGCCGCGCGCCGCGCGGCGCGCAGGCGTCCCGCGACGGCCGCGTCCCTTCAGCGCCGCTGAACGCAGCTTCAGCACTCGTGCATCGAGCCGCAGCGATGACGATGAGACTGGCTCCCGACCCGTCACCGCTGAGCCCACACAGGAGCCTCCCCATGAGCCACCGCCCCTTGTCGACGCTGGTCGCCGCGACGCTGATCGCCGGCGCAATCCTCACCGTCGCGATCGCTCCCGCGATCGCATCGCCCGCGGAGTCGGGCCCGGCGGTCGCGGTGCACTACGCGGACCTGGACCTCTCGCGCGGGGAGGGGATCGCCACTCTCTACCGGCGGCTCGGCGACGCCGCCGCCGAGGTCTGCGGACCGCCGACCTGGACCGGCACCCACATCGTCTCCCAGGAATACAAGGACTGCGTGAGTGACGCCGTGCATCGCGCGGTGCTGCACGTCCATGACAGCGCGCTGACCGCTTATCACCGCTCGAAGACGGTGCCGCGCGCGTTCATCCCGGGCGCGTGAGCGGCGCGCGGGAGGAGGCGATCCGGCCCCCGATGGCCGGGCGACCGGCCGCTAGATCGCCTCCGGCGCCAGGAACCGCAGGTCCGCGGGACGCAGCTGCGGGAGGTAGAACTGCGTCCCGCCGCCCGGGAGGCGCGCCGGTGCGCCGCGATGCTCGACCGCCATGTCGCGCTTGCTGTCGCCCGCACCCACGCGAGTCTGGGAAGCGAACTCCCCGAACGCCGCTTCGACATCGCGCTGCAGCTGCGCGTGGATGATCCACGCGAGCGAGCCCCAGCACTCGTTGATGGCGGAGGTCAGGCGGCCGTACTCGCGCAGGCTCACGCGGAAGTGCCGCGCCATGTGCTTGCGCTGGGCGAGACCCGGATCCTGCGCATAGGGATCGGTCGGGCTCCACCACCCCGACAGGAAGCCGTCGCGCCCGGGCACCATGTGGGGCAGGTCGTTGAAGCGGTAGAGACGGGTGCCGGCGCGCAGCAGCGCGAGGCGCGGACGCAGGAACGCCCGCCCCACCTCCCCGTTGCGCAGCGCCAGGATCCGCTCGAGCGCCATGCCCTCGTTGATGCGCCTGATCTCGCGGGACGCGAGACCCCTGGAACGGAGCTGGGCGAGTTCGTCGGCGCTGCTCATGTCCTTGCCTCCGGCCTGCAAATCCCTGACGGGCGCCGCATGCGCCCGGGTGTCGACGGCGGCGGCGGCCGATGCGCCGGCCGCGACGATTACCAGATGCCGCCGAGCGCCACCGTCACTGCCTCACCGTTGATGCCGGCCGCCGCGTCCGAGCACAGGAACGCGATCACCTCGGCAACCTCGCGCGGCTCGAGCACGCGGCGGCGCGGGTAGATCGCGGCGCGCTCCTGCCACACCTCATCCACGCTGATGCCGCGCCGCTCGGCCTCGGTGCGCGCGGAACGCTCGGCCATTTCGGTCCGGACCCAGCCGGGGAGCACGGCATTGGAGGTCACGCCGGAGGGTCCCGCGTCCTGCGCGATCGCGCGCGCGAGCCCGATGACGCCGTGCTTGGAGGCGGTGTACGCGCTGCCGCGGCGCTCGGCCTTCTCACCCGCGGTCGAGCTCGTGAATACCACGCGCCCGAAGCCGCGCTCGCACATGCCGCCGACCGTCAGGCGCGCGAGCTCGAAGGGCCCGTCGAGGTTCACCCGCATCGTCTCGCGCCAGACCGCGGGGTCCTGTTCCCAGACGAGACGTTCGTGCGCCGAACCGATGCCGTGGTTGACGACCAGCAGGTCGACGGGGCCGAGTCGCCGCTCCGTCTGCGCGACGGCCGCGGCGCAGCCCTCGGCGGTGCCGAGGTCGGCGGCGACGTAGTCGAGCCCGACCGCCGCGAGCTCGGCCTCGCTGCGCGCCACGATCATGACCCGCGCGCCCGCGGCCGCAAGCAGGCGCGCCGCCTCCCGGCCGATTCCGCGCCCGCCACCCGTCACCAGCGCCACCCGTCCTTTCATCCGTTCCCCCGGCCGATTG
>JAFEDP010000332.1 GCA_018241545.1 Pseudomonadota bacterium | reverse complement strand
CGGCGACGCGTCCTGGGGTACCGGCCGGCCGCGCCCCGCGGCCCGCGACCGGCGCCTCCGGCTGGCGTGCGACGAGCAGCAGCCAGCCACCGGCGATCGCGACCAGCGGCACCGCAATGGCCGTGCCCCAGTTCGCGATGCGCTCGAGGCGCGTCGCACGCGTCTGCTTCATGATCCGGCCTCCGCAGTGGACTCGGCGACGAGATTAGCGCAGCCGCGCGACGAGGTGGACACGCTGCCAGGCAGGTCCGGCCGATGACCGCGGCGGCAGGCCCAACGGCCGATGCCACGCCCGCGCGCAGCCCCGGACGCGACCTGTCCACGGTCCGCCTGCTGCGGCATCATGGCCCCAGCACCGGCGCCGCGTTCAAGGCGTCATGCGGAGGGAACGGCGGTGACGATGCTCGCGGACTGGGACCTGCCATCGCCGCACGTGGCGACGCTCGCCGTGCAGCCGGCGGATATCGATGCGTACCGGCACGTCAACAACGCGGTCTACGTGACCTGGCTCGACCGCGCCGCGTGGAGCCACTCGGCCGCGCTCGGCCTTCCGATCGAGCGCTGCCTCGAGATTGACCGCGGCATGGCCGTGTTGCGCAGCCTGATCACCTACGTCCGCCCGGCGGTGCTCGGCGACGTCATCGCAATCGGCACCTGGCTGCTCACGGCGGACTACAAGCTGCGCGCGCGCCGCCGGTTCCAGGTGCGCCGCGAGTCGGACGGCGCGACGCTGGTGCGCGCGGAGATCGAGTACGTGTGTATCGAGCTCTCGAGCGGCCGCCCGGTGCGCGCACCGCTGGAGTTCCGCGAGCGCTACGTGGCGCGCGAGGACGTCGCGGCGCGCTACCCCGGGCTCGCGCCGCTCTAAGCCGCCGGGGTCCGGCGCACGCGCATCAGGCGCCGGCGCGCGCCATCCGCCGGCGCAGGTAGGCGATCTGGGTCTGCAGCGGCAGTTCCTTCGGGCACACGTCCTGGCAGCCGAGCAGCGTCATGCACCCGAACACGCCGAGGTCGTCGCCGACCAGCTCGTAGTAGTCGCCATCGCCACGCCGGTCGCGCGGGTCGAGGCTGAACCGGGCAATCTTGTTGAGGCCCACCGCGCCGACGAAGTCGGCGCGCATCCGCGCGGTGCCGCAGGCGGCCACGCAGCAGCCGCACTCCACGCACCGGTCGAGCTCGTAGATCCGGTCGGCCAGATCCGGGTCCATGGGCTCCTCGATGCGCGACAGGTCCACCTCGGCCTGCCGTGCGTGCAGCCAGGCCGCCAGCCGCTCCGACAACGCGCGCATCCACTTACCCGTGTCGACCGACAGGTCTGCGATCAGCTCGAAGCCCGGCAGCGGCAGCAGGGTCACGTCCTCGGGGAAGTCGCGCGTCAGGGTCCGGCAGGCGAGCCGCGGCCGCCCGTTGACGATCATGGCGCAGCTGCCGCAGATGCCGGCGCGGCACACGAAGTCGAAGGCCAGGGAAGGGTCCTGCCGCTCGCGGATCTCGCTGAGCGCGAGGAACAGCGTCATGCCGGGCTGCTCCTCGAGCTCGTAGGTCTGCAGGCGCGGCTCGCTCGCTGGGTCGCGGGGATTGTGCCGCAACGCGTGGATGCGGATCCGGCGGTGCTCGCTCATGCCGCTGACTCCGGAAGCCGATCGTTGCCCGCCCGCAGCCGCGGCGGCAGCAGGTGGCGGAACGGCATCAGCGCCTGCTGGACTTCTTCCCGGCCGGCGCCCGCGAGCCGCTCGCGGGTCGCCGCCACCTGTGCGGCGCGCTGCGGCGTATCGGGATGGTCGACGTAGTCGCGCGCGCCATAGCCGCGCCAGCCGGGCGGGAGCTCCATGGCGCCCACGTCGATGGCCTCGTAGTTGAGCGTCGGTGTGCTGTCCCCGGGCCGCGGCCAAGTCGCGAGCGTGCGGCACAGCCAGCGGGCGTCGTCGCGGCGCGGGAAGTCCTCGCGGAAGTGCGCGCCGCGGCTCTCGCGGCGCGCGAGCGCACCGCAGGCCATCGCCAGGGCGACCTTGAGCATGCGCCGCACGCGGTAGGCAGTCACGAGCTCCGGGTTGGGGCCGTCGACTCGGTGCCGCAACCCGATCCGCCGGCTGCGCACCAGCAGTTCCTGCAGCCGTGCGACGGCCGCCTCGAGGTCGGCGCCGGTGCGGAAGATGCCGACGCCATCAGTCATTGCCTGCTGCATCTCGGCGCGCAGCACGTCCGCGCTCTCGTCGCCCCGCGAGGCGAGCAGCGCGTCGAGCGCGGCTCGCTCCGCCGCGACCGCATCCGCGATCAGCGCCGTCGACAGGTCGAGGTTGCCGCGCGGAGACTGGCAGAAGTCCGCAACGAATTCCCCGACGATCATGCCGGCGACCACCGTCTCGGCCACCGAATTGCCGCCCAGACGGTTGAAGCCGTGCATGTCCCAGCACGCCGCCTCGCCGGCCGCGAACAGCCCTCGCAGCGTGGTGCTCTCGCCGGTGTGGTCGGTGCGGATGCCGCCCATCGTGTAGTGCTGGGCCGGATGCACCGGGATCCAGTCCTTGGCGGGGTCGATGCCGAGGAAATAGTGGCAGATCTCCTTCACCTCGCGCAGGTTGCGCTCGATGTGGGCCCGGCCCAGCAGCGTGATGTCGAGCCACAAGTGCGGCCCGAAGTGCGACGGCACGCCGCCACCGCGCCGGATGTGCTCGGCCATGCGCCTCGAGACCACGTCCCGCGACGCCAGCTCCTTCTTTTCGGGCTCGTAGTCGGGCATGAAGCGGTGACCGGCCGCGTCGCGCAGCAGCCCACCGTCGCCGCGGCAGCCTTCCGTGACCAGGATCCCCGCGGGGAAGATCCCGGTCGGGTGGAACTGGACCGCCTCCATGTTGCCGAGCGCCGCAACGCCCGTCTCGAGCGCCAGCGCGGCGCCGATGCCCTCGCAGATCACGGCGTTGGTCGTGACGCGGTAGAGGCGACCCGCGCCACCCGTCGCGATCACCGTCGCGCGCGCGACGTACGCGATCAGCTCGCCGGTGACGAGGTCGCGCACCACGGCGCCGCCGCAGCGCGAGCCGTCATGGATGAGCGCCAGCGCTTCGCGGCGCTCGTGCACAGGCACGCCGTGGGCGATCGCCTGGTCGCCGACCGCGAACAGCATGGCGTGCCCGGTCCCGTCGGACACGTAGCAGGTGCGCCACTTGCGGGTGCCGCCGAAGTCGCGCTGGGCGACGAGACCGTGCGCGGCGTCGCGCTCGGTGATCGTGACGCGCTGGCCATTGATGATGACCTCGCGGTCACCGCGCCGCACGCGGCTCCACGGCACTCCCCAGGCGGCGAGCTCGCGCACCGCCTTGGGAGCGGTTTCGACGAACATCCGCACCACGCGCTGGTCCGCACCCCAGTCGCTGCCGCGCACGGTGTCCTCGAAGTGGACGTCCTCGCTGTCGCCGGCGCCCTTGACGACATTGCCGAGGCTCGCCTGCATGCCGCCCTGGGCCGCGGCGGAGTGCGAGCGCTTCGGCGGCACCAGCGACAGGACCACGGCGTCGAGCCCCCGCTGCCGGACGCCGATCGCGACCCGCAGACCCGCGAGACCCCCGCCGATCACCAGCACGTCGCAGTAGACGACCTTCATGGCGCGACCCCGCCTGCCCACGCTGGCACGTACGGCTCACCGTAGTGGGCGGCGTGCGCGATGCCGATCCGCGCGTACGCGGCGAGCGTGGCGAGGCCGAGTACGACCAGCACCGCGGTCAGGGTCCACTTCAGCGCTCGCAGCCGACGCCGAGTCGCCGCGGGATCTGCACCCGCAGGCCACCCCCACTTGAGCGCCAGTCGATATAGGCC
>JAFEDP010000331.1 GCA_018241545.1 Pseudomonadota bacterium | reverse complement strand
GGCGTGCTCGCGGTCGGGGACGTACTGGTGCAGCTGGACTCGTCGCCCGTCACCTACAAGACCCTTGGCAAGCTGACGGCGCGTATCCATCCCGGAACGATGGTGAGCGCCGCGGTGATCCGCGGAGGCGACCGCGTGCGGCTCCCGCTGACGATCGGACAGCTCCCGGACAGCCCCGCGACCGACGCGGCGGGTGACGGCGGCGATACGTGGGTCAGCACGCTGGGGTTCGGCGTCGCCGAGACCACGCCGTCCATCCGCGCGGCGCTGCACGCCAACGACGAGCCCGGCGGACTGATCGTGACGCAGGTTCGCCCGTCCGGCGCCGGCGCACTCGCCGGTCTGCGGGTCGGCGACCTCGTGACCCACGCCGGAACGGAGCAGCTGACAACGACCGAGCAGCTGGTGCACGCGATGGCGCCATCCGAGGAGGTGCCGCTGCTGCTGCGGGTGGTCCGCAGCGGAGTGCCACGCTTCGTCGCCGTCACGGGGACCGCGCAGCCGTAGCGCGGTGAGGCCTTGCGGCGACCCGGCCGACGCGTCCCCGAGCAATGGCGGCCGGAGCGCCTCGCGGCCGAGCGTGCCGGCGGCACACGGGTCGCGTCGAGGCTAGGCGCTAGGGTATGGCGCCGATGCGCCAGCCGGCACCGCGAACGTTCTCAATGCTGTCCTTGCCGAGCTTGCGTCGAAGCTTGTGGATGATCACCTCGACGGCGTTGCTGTCGACGCCGTGATCCCACCCGTAGATCCGCTCCTCCAGCTGCGCCCGGGACAGCACCGCGCCGGGATGGTCCATCAGTGCATAGAGCAGCGCGAATTCACGGGTTCCGAGTTCTACCGGGTCGCCGTGCAGGCGCGCTTCTCGCCGCACTGGGTCCAGTTCCAGCGCGCCGACCCTGAGCGTATTCCCGGCGCGGCGCGGGGGACGTCGCAGGACGCTCCTGAGCCGCGCGAGGAGTTCCTCCATCGCGAACGGCTTCGGCAAATAGTCGTCCGCCCCGATATCCAAGCCGCGGACGCGGTCGCCGATTGCGTCCGCAGCAGTGACGACGATCACGGGGAGCGGATCGCCGCGTCCGCGCATGGTCTCGATCACCGACAGCCCGCTGCCACCCGGCAATCCAATGTCGATCACGGCCGCCACATAGAGCGACGCCTTGTCCTGCAGGGCGTGTTCGGCCGAGGGCGCGTCCTGTACCCAGTCGACGGAATAGCCGGCATCCTCGAGACCGCGCACCAGGCTTCGGCCGATCATCCGGTCGTCTTCGGCAAGCAATAATCGCATCGGATACGGCGGCGGTTCTCGCGGGAGATTCGTGGATCCCGGCCTATTTGAAGCCCCAAGCAGACGCCGCGGCCCGCGAGGTTCTGCGGGACCGTCGGTGGCGGCCAGCCTGGCGTGGGCCGGAGGGCGCGGGACCTCGTGCCGGCGCCCTGCCAGCCATGCGTAATTATGAGCCAATCGCTCGGCCGTTTCGAGGCACCCGTCGCGGCACAACGCGCGTGCACGCCCGGCGACCGGCGTGGCCGCCGAGGCCACGGCAAAATTCGTTCACGCGTTCCCTTTGGTCGTTGGTACCTCGTGCACGTCGTCTGACAGGTCGGCGCGTCTCGCCGTGCAGACGGGCTCGGGAATCCATCGGCCGCGCCGTGAATCGGCCTCGGGATCCAGTGCCCGCTCCGGATCCACGATTCGCGTACATCGGCCTCGGATGCGCCGAGTTGACGCGACGCGTAACGGTCGGGTCGACACGCGCGTGGCGCGCGCACGTTGATCAACGCGGCCGACGCGCAGCCTCGTGCGGAACCAGGGGCGGACCAGCAGATGCGGTCACCGGTGACGCCGGGCTGCGTCTACGTCGATGCGGCGGGCGGCTCGGGCACAGCCGCCGTCGCCGACGTACCCGTGACGCAGGGCCCGGGCGACCGTTCGAGCCCTCGAAGCGGCAGCGGCTGCGCTCAGGTCGAGCGAGGTGCCGGGACTCTCACCGGGATGCTCGCGGGTTGCGAAGCCCGTGGCGACCGCTTTGCCGCCCGGGACTTCGGGGAGACGGTGGTTGCCGGCTCCGGTTCCTCCTCGCAGGGGTCACCGTCCGGGACCGCAGGCGCCGAACCGTGCCTCGTCTTGGGTGCGCGCACCCCTCTGCTGAGCAGCCGTGCGTGAGCGTCGTTGTGCCGCCGCGTGGGTGCGGTCGAACGGCGACCCATCGAGGCCGGCGCCGCCGGATCGAGCCGTTACGGGGTGAGCGACCCCGATCGATCGACTGGACCTCGCTCGCCTGGCCCATCGCGCCGAAGGTCCGCGGGGTGCCGCGGCCGCGCTATTCGACGGGCTCCGCGAGCACGAGCGGCGTCCAGTGGCGCCGCCGCCGCGCATTGCGGGTCGCGACCGACTCCGCGTCGAAGTCCATGGGCTGCGCAGACGCCAGGTCGAGCGCGACGCCGTCGAGCACGCGCACGTTGAGCACGGCGAGCGCTGCCCCCTCGACCTCGCAGGCCGCGCCGAAGTACACGCCGCACGCCGGGCAGGAGAGGAAGTCGGCGGTCTGCTGCCCGAAGCGGTAGCGCCGAAGCTCCAGGCGGCTCGTGAGCTCGATGTGCCCGGCCGGGTCCGAGGTGTAGACGCCGCCGAAGCGCACGCAGTAGGAGCAGGTGCAACGCCGCAGCGGCCAGTCGCCCGGGGCACGCGCGGTCCTGAGCACGAGCCGCACCGCCCCGCAGTGACATCCGCCGCGATAGTCCGCCATGACCGCCCACCCCTGCTCCGCCGGTTGTTCCGGGAAGTATGCCGCGACCGCCCGGTGCACCGCGTCATCCACGGCGGGCGTCGGACGCGGCGGGCGCAGCGCGGGCCGCCGCTGCGCATCGACCCGCTAGCTGCGGCGCAGCAACGGCGCGCTGCGCCGCCGCCCGGGCCCGGGTGTACCCTCGGCGCTGTCTACAGGGTCCAGGCGCACAGGGTTGCAGGAGGTTTCCATGCATACCGTCGCTGACATTCCCTCGATGACGCTGCCACGGCTGCCGGTGCGGACGGTCCGCTGGACGCGGCCGTTCGTCTGGCTCGGTCGCGCGTGCGGCGACCTGTACCACAGCTTCGCGGCGAGTCTCACCCACGGCCTCGGCATGACCGTGCTGGGCTGGATGCTGCTCTTCATCCTCGGCGCACACCCGTACCTCGTGATCGCTGCGGTGACGGGGTTCCTGCTGGTCGCGCCGCTGATGGCGACCGGCGTGTGCGAGCTCTCGCGGCGGCTGGAGACCGGCGAGCGCGCCGGGCTCGACGAGTCGTTCGCGCCGCTGCGGCGCGACGGCCCGGCGCTCTTCCACTACGGGATCGTGCTCGCCGTCGGGGCGCTCGCCTGGCTGCTGATTTCGGAGCTCGCGCTCAGCACCGTGCTGCACCTCGGCGCGCCGAGCTTCAGCAACGCGTTCTGGCTCGGCATCGCCCAGGACATCACGCCCGAGCGCCTCGTCGCCTACGCCGCCGTCGGCGCGCTGCTCGCGCTGCTGGTGTTCTCGGTGTCGGTGGTGACGGTGCCCGTGATCATCGCCCGCCACGGCAACGCCTCGCAGGCGATCCGCACCAGCCTCGAGGCGCTGCGCCGCAACCCGGGCACGCTGCTCGTGTGGGCGGCGCTGATCGTCGTGCTCACCGCGATCGGCTTCGCCACCGCGCTCGTCGGCATGATCGTGATCATCCCGCTGCTCGGCCACGCGACCTGGCGCGCCTACCGCGACCTCGTCGCGGCCTGAGCGCGGCGCCCGACTCCGTCACGGGACGCCCGGCGGCGCGGGCAGCGGCCCCGCGCCGCCGTGCGAGGCGGGGCCGCGCCAGCCGGGCGT
>JAFEDP010000330.1 GCA_018241545.1 Pseudomonadota bacterium | reverse complement strand
CCTGAACGCGATCGTCAAGGAACGCAACGGCCGGCTGATCCTGTTCCACGATCCGGTCGCGATCCAGCGCACGCGACTCGCCCCTGAGTTCTATGACTGAGGACCGATTGGCTCTAGGCTATGCCTCCCGTGCCGACGCGCACGGATACGCTCGGCGTTTCGCCGGCGTCTTCCTTTGAGGGAGTCAGCAGCGCCTATGAGCCCGAACCGCACGACGAACGTGAAGGCCCCGAGCTCCGGCTCGCGATCCGAGGTGCCCGCACCGTCGACCAAGGGCGCCGAGGCGGCCGCCATACCGGCCGCGATCCCCGCCGGGCAGGGCTCGGACCGCTTCGTGCAGGCCTTCGCCAAGGGACTCGGCGTCATCTGCGCATTCGATCCGCAGGCGCCGATGACCATCACCGAGCTCGCCAAGGCCGCGGGCCTCGATCGCGCCGGCACGCGCCGGATCCTGCTCACGCTCGTGACGCTCGGCTACGTGCGCAGCGATGGCAAGCGATTCTGGCTGACGCCGCGCGTGCTCAACCTCGGCTACCGCTATCTCGCCTCGCTGCCCTTCTGGCACATCGCGCAGCCCGTCATGGAGGAGCTCGTCACCGAGGTCCAGGAGACCTGCTCGATCGGTGTGCTCGACGGCGACAACGTCGTGTTCATCCTGCGCGTGCCGACCCGGCGCTTCCTGTCATTCGACCCCAGCATCGGCAGCCAGGTGCCCGCCTACCTGCACTCGATGGGCCGGGTGCTGCTGTCGCGCCTGCCGGCCGCGGAGCTGCGTGACTACCTCGCGCGGGTGCGGCTCGAGCCGCTGACCCGCCAGACCATCGCCTCGAAGGCCGAGCTCGAGCGCGCGCTGCTCGAGGACGCCGAGAAGGGCTGGTCCTTCGTGTCCGAGCAGTACGAGGAGGGCATGTGCGGGATCGCCGTCCCGATACTCGGCGCGCACGGATCGCCCGTCGCGGCGCTGAACGTCAGCCTCAACGCCGGGCCGCAGGCCCAGGAGCTGGCGGTGACCCACATCCTTCCGAAGCTGCGCCTCGCGGCGCGGCGCCTGAGCAGCGTCCCGCGCTGACCGATTCAGAGACAGCGGAGCCCCGACATGCCCCAGAAATCCTATCGCCAGGCGCTGAACGACGCCCTGCGCCTCGAGATGCGCCGCGACGACAGCGTCATCGTGCTCGGCGAGGACATCACGGGCGGCAAGGGCGCGACCGGTGAGCAGGATGCCTGGGGCGGGGCCTTCGGCGTCACCAAGGGCCTGCTCAAGGAGTTCGGCGAGGAGCGGGTCCTCGACACGCCGATCACCGAGAGCGCCTTCGTCGGGGCCGCGGCCGGCGCGGCGATGACGGGCCTGCGGCCGGTGGTCGAGATCATGTTCGTGGATTTCCTCGGCGTCTGCTTCGACCAGATCATCAACCAGGCGGCCAAGTTCCGGTACATGTTCGGCGGCAAGGCCGTGACGCCCATGGTGCTGCGCGCCACCTACGGCGCCGGCAGCGGCTCCGCGAGCCAGCACAGCCAGACCCTGTATCCGCTCTTTGCCCACATTCCCGGGCTCAAGGTCGTCATCCCGTCGAGCCCATATGACGCCAAGGGCCTGCTGATCCAGTCGATCCGCGACAACGACCCCGTGATCTTCCTCGAGAACAAGATCCTCTACGACGAGGTGGGCGAGGTGCCGGACGGCGCCTACACGGTGCCCTTCGGGGAGGCCAACTTCGTGCGCGAGGGCAGCGACCTCACGATCGTGGCGCTCGGTCGCATGGTCGGGCGCGCGACCGCCGCGGCTGCCAAGCTTGCCGAACAGGGCGTCGAATGCACCGTGCTCGACCCCCGCACGCTGTCGCCGCTCGATACCGACTCGATCATCGAGTCGGTCGAGGAGACCGGGCGCCTCGTGATCGTCGACGAATCGTATCCGCGCTGCGGCGCGGCGGCCGACATCGCCTCGATCGTGGCCGAGCATGCCTTCGGCGCGCTCAAGGCGCCGGTCGTCAAGGTCACGCCACCGCATTCGCCGGTCCCCTATGCGCCGGAACTCGAGGGCGCCTTCATTCCGAGCGTCGCGCGCATCGAGGCCGCGGCGCAATCCGTCATGAGCTTCCGCAGGTAGTCGCCACGTGGACATCCAGGCCGTCACGATGCCCCGCTGGGGGATGACCATGACCGAGGGCCGGGTCAACGCCTGGCTCGTCGACGTCGGCGCGGCGGTCCGGCCGGCCCAGGAGATCCTGGAGATCGAGACCGAGAAGATCGCCAATGCCTTCGAGTCGTCCGTGAGCGGCATCCTGCGCCGCAAGCTCGTTGAGCCAGGGCAGGTGGCGCCGGTCGGGTCGCTGCTCGGCGTGATCGCCGATGCCGGCACGAGCGACGCCGATATCGACGCATTCATCGCGAGCCACCGGGCGCACGAGGGCGAGCGGGCCGCGGACGCGGCCCAAGGCCCGTCCGCACGGCTGGTCGCGGCGCTCGACGGGCAGGTCAACGTACTCAGCGTCGGCCCGGAGCAGGGCACCCCCGTGGTCCTGATCCACGGCTTCGGCGGTGACCTCAACTCCTGGCTGTTCACCCAGCCGGCCCTGGCGGGCGACCGCCCGGTGCACGCGCTCGACCTGCCGGCTCACGGCGGCTCGAGCATTCCGCCGACGATGACGCTCGAGGGCATGACGGCCCGCGTCGCCGCCGCGCTCGACAGCCTGGCGGTCGGACGCGCCCACGTCGTGGCTCACTCGCTGGGTGCGGCGGTGGCACTCCTGCTCGCCCGCGACACCCCCGGGCGCGTGGCATCGCTGTCGCTGATTGCCCCCGCGGGCCTCGGCGCCGAGATCAACGCCGCGTACATCGGCGACTTCCTCGCGGCCGAACGACGGCCGCAGATGAAGCAGGCACTCGGCGCGCTGTTCGCCGACCCCGGCCAGGTCAAGCGCGAGATGGTCGACGACGTGCTGCGTTTCATGCGCACCGATGGCGTCCCGGCGGCGCTGCGCCAGCTGGCCGAGGACGTGTTCCCGGGCGGCCACCAGCGCATGGCGCTGCGGGGCGTCCTCGAGACGACCGCGATTCCCTGCCAGCTGATCTGGGGCGAGCAGGACCGGGTGATTCCATGCACGCAGGCGGCCGGCCTTCCGTCGACCGTCGTGGTGCATACGATCGCCGACGCCGGCCACATGCCGCACATGGAGCACGCCGGCCGCGTGACCGCGCTCCTCGCCTCGTTCATCGCCGCCGCCGACAACCGCCAGCCGTGATGCGCCCCGAACCCGGAGCACCGCCATGACGAACAGCCCGCCACCCGCTGCCCGCGCTCCGGCCGTCGGCATGCCCGGCCTGCGCGGTGCCGACCATCTCGGGCTCACGGTTCCGAACCTCGAGGCCGCGGTCGAGTTCTTCACGAACATCATCGGCTGCGAGTACATCTTCTATGGCGGCGTGTCGGGACCCGACCCCCAGTTCATGGTCGAGCGCCTGAACGTCCACCCGGAGGCCACCTGCCGCTACTGCTTCCTGCGCTGCGGCAACGGCTACAACTTCGAGCTGTTCGAGTACACCTCGCCGGACCAGGTCAGCCAACCGCCGAAGAACAGCGACGTCGGCGGCCACCACATCGCGCTTTACGTGGACGACATCGACGCGGCCGTCGCGCATCTGCGCGCGCACGGCATCCGGGTGCTGGGCGACCCGATGCTGATCACGGAGGGCCCGGCCGCCGGGGCCCGCTGGGTCTACTTCCTGGCGCCGTGGGGACTGCAGCTCGAGCTGTGCTGCTATCCGAACGGCAAGGCCTACGAGCGCACGGCGAAGCGCCTGCTCTGGCACCCGTCGAGGAGCGACCGGGCGTGACGAGCACGCACG
>JAFEDP010000032.1 GCA_018241545.1 Pseudomonadota bacterium | reverse complement strand
TGAGCGCCCCGCCCGCCGTCGCGGCCGGCACCTGCGCCGCGGGGTGCAGCGGCGCGCCGGGCATGGCCGCGAGCGCGGCACCCACCGCCCGGCCGAAGTGCACCGCCTCGAGCAGCGAGTTGCTGGCGAGGCGGTTGGCGCCGTGCAGCCCGGTGCAGGCGACCTCGCCGCAGGCCCACAGCCCGTCGAGACTCGTCCGGCCCTGCCCGTCGGCGAGCACGCCGCCCATGTGGTAGTGCGCGGCGGCGGTCACCGGCAGCGGCTCGCGGGCCGGGTCGAGGCCATGACGCAGCGCAATCGCGCGCGCCTGCGGGAAGGCGTGTGCCTGCGGACCGCGGAACACCGCGGTCGCATCCAGCAGCACGCGCTCGCCGCGCAGCGCGCGCTCGTACACGGCGCGCGCGACCACGTCGCGCGGCGCGAGGTCCGCGCGCGGATGCACGCCGGCCATGACGCGGGCGCCGGCCTGCGTGACGAGCACGGCGCCCGCGCCGCGCAGCGCCTCGGTCAGCAGCGGCAGCGGGTCGGCCGGCACGGCGAGCGCCGTCGGATGGAACTGCACGAACTCGAGCGCCGCGGTGCGCGCGCCGGCCTCGAGCGCCATCGCGAGCCCGTCGCCGGTGGCCTCGGCCGCGTTGGTGGTGCGCTCGAAGAGCTGGCCGAGCCCGCCGGTCGCGAGCACGGTGTCGCGGGCGCGGACCTGCCAGCGCCGCCCGCCCGCGTCGACGACCAGTGCGCCGGCGACGCGCCGCTCGCCGTCGCGCAGGAGGCGCAGGGCGCGCCAGCCCGTCAGGCAGCGCACGTGCCCGGCCCCGCGCACCCGCGTCCACAGCGCAGCGACGATCGCCGCGCCGCTGCGATCGCCCGCGGCGTG
This sequence comes from Pseudomonadota bacterium, assembly GCA_018241545.1. Classification (GTDB taxonomy): domain Bacteria; phylum Pseudomonadota; class Gammaproteobacteria; order Steroidobacterales; family Steroidobacteraceae; genus CAIKZZ01. The sequence continues at coordinate 14,281 of JAFEDP010000032.1, read as the reverse complement.
CAGCACGCGCGCGTGGCTGTGGCCCGCCTCGAGGTGCAGGCTGAGCGCGCGCTCGTCCCGGTCGAAGGACACGCCGAGGCCCTCGAGGAACGCGATCGCCGCGGGCGCCGCGCCGACCACGCGCTCGACCACGTCGCGGTCCGCGGAGTGGGCCGCGGCCGCGAGCGTGTCGAGCACGTGGCTGTGCACCGAGTCCGCGGGTCCGAGCGGTGCGGCGATGCCGCCCTGGGCGAGTGAGCTCGAGGCGGAGTCGGCCGGCGCCGCCGGGCACAGCAGCAGGACCTGGCGCGGCGCGGCGCCGAGCGCCGCGCACATGCCGGCGATGCCGGCGCCGACGACCAGCACGTCGGCCGCGAGCGGTGCGGCCTCGGAGGTCGCGGCCGCGCCCGTCACGCGGCCAGCATCCGCTCGAGCGGGGCGCGGGCGCGCCGTGCCGTGTCGGGGCCGATCTCGACGCACGGGGCGAGGTCGCGCAGCGCGTCGCGCACCGACTCGAGCGTCACCTGCTTCATGTGCCGGCACAGGTTGCAGGGGCGCTCGAACTTGAGCTCGGGGTGCGCGACCGTGATGTTGTCCGCCATCGAGCACTCGGTCAGCAGCAGCACCCGCTCGGGGCGCCGCGCCTCGAGGTAGCCGATCATCGCCGCGGTCGAGCCGACGAAGTCCGCCGCGGTCTGCACCTCCGGCGGGCACTCGGGATGCGCCATCACGCACACGCCGCGCTCGCGGAACGGGCGGATGTCGGCCGCCGTGAAGCGCTCATGCACCTCGCAGGCCCCCGGCCAGGTGATGACCTCGCAGTCCACCCGCGCGGCGACGAACGCCGCGAGGTATCGGTCCGGGACCAGGATGACGCGCGGACTCCCGAGCGCACGCACGACCTCGACCGCGTTGCCGGACGTGCAGCACGCGTCGACCTCGGCCTTGACCTCGGCGGTGGTGTTGACGTACGCGACCACCGGCACGCCGGGATACTGTTCGCGCAGCCGGCGCACGTCCGCGGCGGTGATGGCGTCGGCGAGCGAGCAGCCGGCCTCGGGGGCCGGCGCGAGCACGCGCCGCCCGTAGTTGAGCACCTTGGCGGTCTCGGCCATGAAGCGCACGCCGCAGACGACGATCGTGTCCGCGTCCGCACGCGCGGCATAGCGCGCCATGGCGAGCGAATCGCCGGTGAAGTCGGCGATGCCGGCGGTGATGGCCGGCACCTGGTAGTTGTGGGCGACGACCACCGCGCGGTGCTGGCGCTTGAGCGCCTGGATGTCCGCGACGAGCGGCAGGTAGGCGCGCGCCTCGGCCTCGGGCATCACCCGCGCCAGGCGCTCGACCAGCGCCGCTTCCCAGGCCACCGCACCCGACACCGCCATGGCGCACCCTCGTCTCAGGAAGCGGCGCATTATCCGCGCTGCGGCGCCGTGCACCAGTGGCCGGGCGGGAACGAGACGCGTTTTCGTTTCGAGCGTGCGACGCCGCCGACGTGGCATCGGGAAGCGGGATCGCACGGCCCGGCGGGCATCAGGCGCCGCGGTCGCGCGGTGCCGCCTCGCTCAGCGGCGGGCCTGCAGCGCCTCGTGGATCGACTGCGCGGCGCGCTTGCCGGCGCCGGCGGCGAGGATCACCGTCGCGGCGCCGGTGACGGCATCGCCGCCCGCGAACACGCCGCTGCGCGAGGTCTCGGCCGTTCGCTCATCGACCAGCAGGCAGCCGTGCCGGTTGGTGGCGAGGCCGGCGGTCGTGCGCGTCAGCAGCGGGTTGGGCGTGGTGCCGATCGCGAGGATCACGCTCTCGACCGGCAGCACGAACTCGCTGCCGGCGACCGGCAGCGGCCGTGCGCGCCCGGAGGCGTCGGGCTCGCCGAGGGTCATCTGCTGGCAGCGCAGGCCGCCCACCCAGCCGTGGCCGTCGTCGACGACCTCGAGCGGGTTGGTCAGCCAGTGGAACTCCACGCCCTCCTCCACCGCGTGGTGGTACTCCTCCACGCGCGCCGACATCTCCTGGTCGCTGCGCCGGTAGACGATCAGGGCCCGCTCCGCGCCGAGCCGCAGCGCCGTGCGCACCGCGTCCATCGCCGTGTTGCCCGCGCCGACCACCGCGACGCGCCGCGCACGCTGCACGGGCGTGTCGGCCTCGGGGAACTCGAAGCCGCGCATCAGGTTGACGCGCGTCAGGAACTCGTTCGCCGACATCACGCCGTTGAGTTCCTCGCCGGGGATGCCGAGGAAGCGCGGCAGCCCGGCGCCGGTGCCGATGAACACGGCCGCGTAGCCCATCTCGTTCATGAGGGCATCGAGCGTGATGGTCTTGCCGATGATGACGTTGCAGGCGATTTCGACGCCGAGCGCCTGCAGCAGGCCGATCTCCCAGTCGAGGATCGCCTTCGGCAGGCGGAACTCCGGGATGCCGTAGCGCAGCACGCCGCCGGGCGCATGCAGCGCCTCGTAGATCGTGACCGGGTAGCCGAGCCGGGCCAGCGCGCCGGCGCAGACGAGGCCGGCGGGCCCGGCCCCCACGATGGCGATGCGCTCGCTGCGCGTCAGGTTCGGTGCGACCGTGGGCGGCTGGCTGCGCTCCCAGTCGGCGACGAAGCGCTCGAGGTGGCCGATCGCGACCGGCTCGAAGCGCCGCGCCATGCTGCAGCGGGACTCGCACTGCGACTCCTGCGGGCAGACCCGGCCGCAGATGGCCGGCAGCGGGTTGGCCGAGCGCAGCAGGTCGGCCGCGCCGCGCAGGTCGCCGGTGGCGACCCGGTGCACGAACTCCGGGATGGGCACGCGCACCGGACAGCCGTCCTCGCACACGGCGTCCTGGCAGCGCAGACAGCGTTCCGCCTCGAAGGCGGCCTGCGCCGCGCCATAGCCGCGGTTGACCTCCGCGAAGTCGTGAGCGCGCAGACCCGCCTGGCGCACCGGCATCGGGGTCTTGTCGAGACGCTTGATCGGCATCAGCGTGCCTCCCGCTGCGCCATGCAGGCCAGCCGGTCGCGGGCCTGCCGCTCCTGGGCCTGGTACGCCTTGTTGCGGCGCATGGCGACGTCGAAGTCGACCTCGTGCGCATCGAAGCAGGGCCCGTCGACGCAGGCGAACATGGGCTTGCCGCCGACCGTGACGCGGCAGCCGCCGCACATGCCGGTACCGTCGACCATCAGCGGGTCCATCGACACCAGCGTGCGGATGCCCGTGCCGCGGGTCGTGTCGGCGATCGCCCGCATCATCGCCATGGGACCGATCGCAATCACCTGGTCGGGCCGCGACGCGCCGCCGGCTTCGATCAGCTGCGCCAGGCGCTGCGACACGAAGCCGCGGAAGCCGGTGGAGCCGTCGTCGGTACAGACCTCGAGCCGGTCGCACAGCGGCGCCAGCTCGTCGGCGAGGATGACGAGCTCGCGCGTGCGCGCCCCGACGATGGCGGTCGTGGCGAGCCCGCGCCGGCGCAGCTCGCGCATCAGGCACAGCAGCGCCGCGGAGCCGAAGCCGCCGCCGACGCCGCAGACGTGGCCGCGCGCCGGCAGCTCCACCGCCATGCCAAGCGGGCCGGCGACGTCGAGGATCGATTCACCGGCCTCGAGCGCGCACACGAGCGAGGTGGTGGCGCCGACCTGCTGGACGACGAGGCTGATCGTGCCTGCCGCGCGGTCGTAGTCGGCGATCGTGATCGGGATGCGCTCGCCGCCCTCGCGCACGCGCAGCATCACGAACTGGCCGGGCTGGGCCGCGGCCGCGATCAGCGGGGCGGCGAGCCGGAAGTACTTGGTCACCGGCGTCAGCGGGCGGGCCTCGAGGATCTGCGCCATGCCCGTCTCCTAGAGCAGTGGATGGTCGTGCATCGCGCGCAGCCGCGCCCAGCGCCGGTCGGTCTCGGCCTGCACGGCCTCGACGACGTGCGCGTTGCGCGGCTCGAGCAGGTGCTTGCTCTTGCCCATCAGCGCGAGCCATTCCGCCACCGGGCGTCGCCGGCCGGTCGCCTCCGGGTCGTAGGTCAGCTGCGTGTGCCCGTGCTCGACCTCGTACAGCGGGAAGAAGCAGCTGTCGATCGCCGCCTGCAGCACGGTGCTCGCGGCATCGTCGCTGGTGCGCCAGTTGAGCGGGCAGAACGACAGGATCTTGCCGTAGACGAAGCCCTCGTGGCGCGCGTACCACTGCGCCTTGGCGACCTTGCGCATCAGGTCCTCGGGGTAGCCCTCGCTGGCGGTGAACACGTACGGCAGGTGGCAGGCGGCGAACAGTTGCGCGGTGTCCTTGTGGTGGTAGCGCTTGCCGGCGAGCTGCGCGCCGACCTCGCTGGTGGTCGTGCGGTGGCCGAGCGGCGTCGAGTAGGACAGCTGCGCGCCGGTGTTCATGTAGCCCTGGTTGTCGTACTCGAGCACCATCATGCGGTGGTTGCGGTTGGCGGCCCCGACCGCGGCGCCGAGCCCGATGTCCATGCCGCCGTCGCCCGAGACCATCACGAACGTCGGGTCGTTGCCCGCCGGCAGCTCGCCGCGGCGGACGCGCTCGTGGTACATCTCGACGAGGCCCGACAGCGTCGCCGCCCCGTTCTGGAACAGGTTGTGGACGTAGTTGATCCGGTGCGCCGTCGCCGGGTAGCCGGTCGTGACCACCATCGCGCAGCCGGTCTGGAACAGCACGACGATGTCGCCGGCGAGCGCGTTGTAGACCTGGTGCAGCGTCGGGAACGCGCCGCAGCCCGGGCAGGCGCCGTGCCCCGGCGCGATCCGGTTGGGCACCTGCGTCATCTTCCACAGCGGCTGCAGCTCGACCTCGAGCCGGCCGGTCGCGGCATCGCGCCGCACCTGCGCCATGTCCGGGGGCACGCTGCGGGCCGTCACCGGCGGCAGGCCCGGCCGCGGGCCGCGGCCCGGCTGCCCGGGCGTCGCGCCGTGGTAGCCGAAGGCGGCCTCGACACGGCCGCTGCGCGCCGCCTCGAGGGCGAGCGCGAACAGCGCATCGGCATCGCCCGTGGCGAAGTCCTTGCCGCCGACGCCGTAGACGCGCGACACGACGCGCGTGCGGTTGTCGGGGTCGGACTGCAGCGCCGCGCGCAGCTCGAGCGACAGGTTGCCGCCGTCGGCGCCATAGGAGTCGGCGCGGTCGCCGACCACCACCGCCGGCACCGTGCGCAGCGCCTCGCGCAGGGCCTGCGCCGGGAACGGGCGCAGTACGTTCGGCGACAGCACGCCGACGCGCTCGCCGGCCTCGCGCCGCCGGTCCGCGCTCTCCTTGGCGGTCTCGGCCGCGGAATTGAGCAGCACCATGGCCGCCTCGGCCTCGTCCATGCGGTACTCGTCGAGCACCGCGTAGCGGCGGCCGGAGAGCGCCGCGAACTCGGCGAACACCTCGGGGATCACCCGCGCGGCCGCCTGCATCGCCCGCCACAGCTGGACCTTGTTGTTGATCAGGTCCGGGTCGTTCATGTACGGCCCGAAGGTCGACGGGTGCTCAATGTCGAGCGGCGTCGGCAGGCGCGGCCGCTCGCCGAGGAAGCGGCGCACGCCGTCGGCGTCGTCGAAGACGTGGACGCGGCGCTTCTGGTGGCTGGTGAAGAACCCGTCGTAGGCCACGATCACCGGCAGGCGCACGTCCGGGTGCTCGCCGATACGCACCGCGGCGAAGTTGAGGTCGTAGACGGCCTGCGGGTCGCGCGCCAGCAGGATCACCCAGCCGGTGTTGAGCGCGTAGTAGAGGTCGGAGTGGTCGCCGCGGATGTCCAGCGGCCCCGACACCGTGCGCGCCGCGATGTTCAGCACCATCGGCACGCGCGTGCCGGCCTGCACCGGCAGCTGCTCCAGCGAGTACAGCAGGCCCTGCGAGCTGGTCGCGTTGAGCACCCGCCCGCCGCCGAGGGCCGCGCCGTAGCAGATGCCGGCTGCGCCGTGTTCGCCGTCGCCGGCGACCATCGCGATCCGGTGCTGGCCCTCGGCGCGCATCTTGGCGAGGTTCTCCGCGACCTCGGTCGAGGGCGTGATCGGGAAGTACCCCATCAGGTGGTAGCCGACGTCGCGTGCGGCGGCGGCGGCGGCCTCGTTGCCGCTGCGGAACTCGAGCCGCTGGCGCAGCGCGCCCGCGCCGGCGGTCAGCAGGTGGGACGGCGCGACGGGCAGCGGGTGTGACATGGCGGTACCGTCAGCTGACGAGCCCGGGGAAGCGCGCGACGCGTGCGCGCTCGGCGAGGCCGGGCACCTCGGCCGTTCGACTCATGGCCGTGGTCGGGCACGACTCGACGCAGCGCATGCAACCCTTGCAGTAGCGGTAGTCGATGCCCTTCAGCATCCACTCGTACGGCCCGTCGGCGGGCGCCGGGCCCCAGACGAGGCAGTAGTCGGGGCAGACCAGGTCGCACACGCCGCAGTGGATGCACTGCGCCGCGTCGAGCACCGGCAGCCAGCCGGTGCGCGACACCGACAGGTCGTTCCAGGCCGTGTTGCCGGGGGTGGCCAGCACGCCGCCGCTCGGCTGCGTGTCGTAGCCCCACAGCGGTTCAGGACGCGCCGCGGGCAGGTCGCCCGCGGCTGCCCCGACGCCGGCCAGTGCCTCGGACTCCGCGAGCCCGCGCTCGAAGGCGCGCTCGTTCGCGGCCACCGCGTCGGGGTGCTTGCCCGCGAATTCCTCCGCCAGCGCCTCGGCGACCACGCCGCGGTCGAAGAACGGCAGCGCGCGGCACAGCGCGCCGAGCAGCACGGCATTGGGCCGCGACTTCTCCTCGCGCGCGATGCGAAGCGCGTCGACCCGCAGCACCGTCGCGGACGCCGGCAGGGCCGCAAGCTCCTCGGGCACGACGCCGGCCGGGGCGTTGTAGATGAACGTGCCGTCGTGCTTGAGTCCGGCGAGCGTGGCGGGATTGCGCAACAGCGCCGCGTGGAACACGACGATCGCGTCGGGCGCCTCGACCGGCGCGCTGGTGCGGATCGGCTGCTCGGACGGGGCGAGGCGGATGAACGAGCGCACGGCCGAGCCCTTCTTCTCCGATCCGTACGAGGAGAAGTGCGAGCCATTGAGCCCCATGCGCAGCACCGCCGCGGTCGCGAGGATCTGCCCGGCCGCGTGCGCGCCCAGGCCGCCGATGGATTCGAGGCGGATCTCGAAGAGCCTGCTTCCGTCCGGCAGTGCCATGGACGCCCCCTGCGGCCGCGGGACTGCTCGGGCCGCGATGCACCAATCGCATTCATTGGACATGGCCCGCGTGGCGCGCGGCATCCGTAGGTACCTATCCGGCATCGGGGAAAGGCCCAACTCGGAGGCGTATCCGGGCCCCAGGCGTCCCGGAAGACACGGCCGGTCAGCCAGTTGGAGCCGGGACGGCCGCCGCAGGCGCGCCGGCTGCGGGCGCGCGCCAGGGCGGCCTGCCGGCCTCAGGCTTCCGACGGGACGCGCGACTCCGCGATCAGGGCGCTGATCCAGGCGCAGAAGGCCTGTACCGCGCGGTTGCCGCGCTGGCGGCGGCTGTAGACGAGGAAGTAGCTGCCGGGAGCCGGCACGGTCATCGCGAACGGTCGCACCAGTTCGCCCGCGGCGAGCGCTGCCGTGCAGGTGACCGTGTCGCCCATCATGATCCCCTGGCCGGCGATCGCGGCCGACTGCACCAGCATCAGGTCCGATAGGACGATGCCAGGCAGGCCGCCCGGCACCTCGACTCCGGCCATCGCGAGCCAGCGGTTCCAGTCGTCGCGTCGCTGCAGGTGCAGCAGCGGGAAGCCGAGCAGGTCCTCCGGGCGCGCGATGCCGCCCTCGCGATTGAGCAGCGACGGGCTGCACACCGGCAGGTACTCGACGTCGTACAGCCGCTGGATCACGTAGTTCGGCCAGTTGCCGTCGCCGAAGGCGATGGTGACGTCGGCCTCGCGGTCGGAGATCTCGTCGAGACGCGCGCGGGTCGCGATCTCGAGCTGCAGCCCCGGGTGCTGGGCGTGGAAGCGCGCAACGTGCTGGCACAGCCACATCGAGGCGAACCCGGCGGTCGAGGACACTCGCAGCCGCCCCTCCAGCGGCGCGCGGTCGTCGCGGCGCCCGGCATCCGCGAGCAGCGCGAGCGAGCGGGCCACGCCCGCGGCGTAGCGCCGGCCGCGGGCGGTGAGCGCGGCCCCCTTGCCGGCGCGTACCAGCACCGCGAAGCCGACCACGTCCTCGAGCAGCGCGAGGCGGTGGCTGACGGCGCTGCGCGTCACGCCGAGTTCCTCCGCTGCCCGCCACACTGATCCGAGGCGCGCGAAGGCCTCGAGCGCACGCAGCGACTGCATCGGTGGCAGGGCGTCGGCCATGTCGTGAATTCCATTCACCCTAAGGGCGCAGAAGATATCACCCCAAGCCATCCGCGTTCACCACAAGATCGGCTCCGTCGATCGCGCCGGTGCCCGCGGCGCGCCGCGGCCGCCACCGGGCGGCCGCCCGGCGGCGAGCGCGCGCGATCCCGGACCCCGGGGAGCCCTCCATGCCGCAGCCCTCATCCGCCCGTCCCGCATCGCGCCCGTCGACCCTGCCGCCGCTCGCGGCGCGCGTCTCCGCCGTGCTCGCCGCCTGCGCGGCGGCGGCGCCGGTGCTGGCCGACGGCGACCTGCAGGAAGTCATCGTGACCGCCACGCGCCGCGACCAGCGCGTCACGGACATTCCCTACAACATCTCGGCGGTCGGCGCGGCCGACCTGCAGAGCGCCGGCGTCACGGACCTGCAGAGCCTGACGCGCATGGTGCCGGGGCTCGTGAGCCCGGACCTCGGCCCGCGCGCCAGCAGCTCGATCAACATGCTGACGATCCGCGGCCTCAATGCCAGCAGCGTCAACGACCACGACCAGACCATCGCCGCGCCGCTGGTGTCGACCTACGTCGACGAGACCCCGCTGTTCGCCAACCTCAAGATGACCGACATCGAACGCGTCGAGGTGCTGCGCGGCCCGCAGGGCACGCTGTACGGCTCGGGCTCGGTGGGCGGCACGGTGCGCCTGATCCACGCCAAGCCGGATCCCACGACGACGCTGGTGGAGGTGACGGCGCGCGGCGCCAAGACCGCCAACGCCGCCGACCCGGACTCGGCGGTGGACGCGATCGTCAACATCCCGCTCGGCCCCGCGCTGGCGCTGCGCGCCTCGGCGGGCTACGAGAAGCTCGCCGGCTTCACCGACGCCGCCTCGCTCGCCGTGCTCGACTCGAACCGCCAGCCGGTGCTCGCCAACCCGGCCGACCCGCTCAACAGCCCGCCGCTGTTCACGAGCGCGCGCGGCGTCGACGCGGCGCGCGTGGGCTATGCCCGCGCGGCGCTGCGCTACCTCGCGGGCGAGCACACGGAGCTGACGCTGAGCTACCAGCACCAGACCGACAGCAGCGATGGCTTCTCGCAGCAGCACCCGGGCGAGCGCTACACGCAGCACCTGTACGTGTCCCAGCCGGGCGACACGCAGACCGACCTCGGCGCGCTCGACCTCAGCGTCGACTTCGGGTTCGCGACGCTGTCCTCCTCGAGTTCCTACACCCGCCAGTCCTCGACCACCACCTTCGACCTCACCGGCCTCATCGAGGACCTGGCCTCGCTCTACGGCAACTACCCGCGCACGCTGTCGCCGATCGACGCCGTCGCGCACGACCAGTCCTTCACGCAGGAGCTGCGGCTCGTCTCCACGCGCAGCGGCCCCTGGGAGTGGGTGCTGGGCGGCTACTTCAACAACCGCCACCAGAGCTTCACGCAGAGCGAGCCGATCCTGGGCTTCGCGAGCTGGAGCGAGATCCCGGGCTCCGGACGCCCGCCCGGCTGCACGGTGTTCGATGCGACGACCTGTCCCTACCCGACCTTCGGCGACGTGATCCAGTTCTACAACGGGGGCATACGCCCGTCCCAGAACGCGTACCCCGACCTCAACTTCACGCTCGACCGGCACGTCGCCTTCCGCGACCTGGCCGCGTTCAACGAGACCACCTACCACTTCAGCGACCGCTGGCAGGCCACCGCCGGCGCGCGCATCTTCTGGCAGCACTACGAGCAGACGCTCGCGCAGACGCTGCCGATGTGCGGCCCGTTCTGCTCGCAGTCCGGCACCGACCCGACCGGCCTCACCTACGACGCCAACGCCAAGGGCTTCCGCAGCCAGATCTTCAAGCTCAACAGCTCCTACGAGGTCGCGCCGCACACGCTCGTCTACGCGACCTGGTCGGAGGGCTTCCGCCACGGCGGCGTCAACGCGCTGCCGACCGGCGGCTGCTTCTACTGCGAGTCGAGCTCGCTGCTGACCTACAAGTCGGACACGGCCCGCAACACCGAGGTCGGCATCAAGGGCAGCTTCGGCGGCGGCTCGAGCTACACGCTGACCGTCTACAACATCGACTGGACCGATCCGCAGATCGAGGCGTCGACGATCCCCGGCGGATTCTTCTTCGTGGTCAACGGCGACAAGGCGCGCTCGCGCGGCATCGAGTCGGAGCTGGCCTGGCGGGTGTCGACATCGACCCGCCTGTCGCTCGGCTACAGCTACACCGACGCGGTACTGACCCGCAGCTTCCAGCGCGGCGACGACGACGTCGCCGGCTATGCCGGCGACCGCCTGCCGGGCGTGTCGCGCCAGCAGGTGACGGCGGCCGCCGACTACACCGTGCCGCTGACCGGGCAGGCGAGCCTGCACCTGCACGGCGACGCCGCCTACCGCAGCAGCTTCTGGACCTCGCTGCCGCACTCGCCGACCGCGGCCGAGCTGCCCGGCTTCACGCTCGTCAACCTGCGCGGCGGCGTCGCTTTCGGCGACAGCTGGCAGCTCGATGCCTTCGTGAGTAACCTCACCAACCAGGCGGCGGCCACGGCCATCGCGACGGTGCCCGGCCCGGACCACAACCGCGTCGAGTACGTGGGCCGGCCGCGGACCGCGGGGCTCGAGCTGCGCTACTCCTTCCGCCCCTGAGCGAGCGGCGCGACCGGCGGGCGGGCGCCACGCCGCCGGCCCGGGCGCACGCTGCCCGCAGAGCAGAGGACCTGCCGATGCATGCCGACCTCGCGCTCGTCAACGGGCGCATCTACACGGTGGACGGGGCCCGGCCGTGGGCCGATGCGGTCGCCGTGCGCGGCGGCCGCTTCGCGGCGGTCGGCACGCGCGCCGAGATCGCGCCGCTGATCGGACCCACGACGCGCATCGTCGACCTCGGCGGGCGGTTCGCGATGCCCGGCCTCTACGACATGCATACCCACCCCGACCTCGCGCTCGGCCCGACCTATGCCGGCCAGCTCGAGGTGCCGGGCGACCCGACGCCGGCGGACCTGGCCGCAGCGATCCGCGGGTACGCCGCGGACCACCCCGGCGACGGCTGGGTCTACGGCAAGCAGTTCGTCTGGTACACGTTCCGCCGCGAGCGCATCGTGCCGAACCGCGAGTGGCTGGACGGCGTGCTCGCCGACCGTCCGGTGGCGATCCACGACCGCTCGTGGGGCTGCCTGCTCGTCAACAGCCGCGCGCTCGAACTCGCCGGCATCGACGCCGCGACGCCGGACCCCTCGAACGGCTACATCGAGCGCGACTCGCTGACCGGCGAGCCGACCGGCATCCTCGTCGACGGCGCCTACGCGCTCGTCTACCGCGCGATGCCGCCGTGGCCGGCGGCGGCGCTGGAGCGCGCCTACGGCGACGCGCTGCACTTCCAGGCCTCGCGCGGCGTGGTCGGCGTCAAGTACGTGCACGTCTGCGAGCATCGCCTGGACGCGCTGCAGGCGCTCGACCGGCGCGGGCGGCTGTCGGCGCGCGTCGAGGCGGCGATCAGCTGGCAGGACGACATCTTCCCGGTGCGGCGCCGCTGGGAGCTGATGGCCGGCGCGCGCCACCACTACCGCTCGCGCCGGCTGAACGCCAACGCCATCAAGTTCCACTTCGACGGCACCGCGGAGGCGCGCTCCTCGTACCTCGCGAGCCCGTGGCGTGACGGCGAGGACTGGCGCGGACACCTGAACCTCACGATCGAGCACCTGACCGACCTGATCGAGCAGATGGACCGCGAGGGCGTGCGGGTCATCGCGCACTGCACCGGCGACGGCGCCTCGGACGTCTTCCTGGACGCGATCGCCGCGGCGCGGCGCCGGGGCGGTGCGCGACGGGTGCGCCACCAGTGTGCGCACTCGACGCTGCTGCTCGAGCGCAACCTGCCCCGCTTCGCCGAACTCGGCGTCATCGCGGAGTTCTCGCCCGTCGGCTGGATCCCGGGGCCGTTCGCCTACGCGCGCCGCGATGCCTACGGCGAGGAGCGCATGTCCCGCGCCTTCGACTTCAAGGGCGTGCTCGACGCCGGCGGCGTCGCGGTGATGGGCACCGACTGGCCGGTGTCGCCGCTCGATCCGTGGCAGGGGTTCGAGGGCCTGGTGACGCGCCGCAACCCGGCGCGGCCGGACCTGCCCCCGTTCAGCGGCGCGCCGATCCCGCTCGAGGCGGCGATCCGGGTCATGACGCTGAACGGCGCCTGGGCCATGGACCTCGAGCAGGAGGCCGGCAGCATCTCGGTCGGCAAGCGCGCCGACCTGATCGTGCTCGACCGCAACCTGTTCGAGGTCGACCCCGTCGGCGGCATCAGCGGCGCGCGCGTCGAGCTCACGCTGGTCGACGGCGAGCCGACCTGGGATGCCGCTGGACTGCTCGCCGCGCACGGCCTCGCGCCCGTCTGGCCGGTGCCGGCCCCGGCGCTGTGACGCATCGCCCCGGCGTCACCGTCGTCTCCGGCTTCCTCGGCGCCGGCAAGACCACGCTCGTCAACCGGCTGCTGTCCGGCGCCGGCGCGCGGCGGGTGGCGGTGCTGGTGAACGACTTCGGCGCGATCAACGTCGACGCGGCGCTCATCGAGCGGCGCGAGGCGGGCGTGATCGCGCTCGCCAATGGCTGCGTGTGCTGCAGCCTGCAGGCGGACCTGGTCGCCCAGGTCGACGCCATCGTGCGCCAGGAGCCACCGTTCGAGCATCTCGTCGTGGAGGCCAGCGGCGTGTCCGACCCCGGCCAGATCCGTCGCGCGCTCGGTTACCCGCGGCTGCGCGACCGGCTCGGCACGGTGGCCGTGGTCACGGTGCTGGACGCGACCCGCCACCGGGCGCTCAGCGGGCCGCCGCGCGAGCTCGCCGACAGCCAGCTCCTGGCCGCCGACCTCGCGGTGATCGGTAAGGCCGACCTCGCGACGCCGGCCGAGTGCGCGGCGCTCGCGGCCGCGTGCACGGCGCAGGGCATACGCACGCTCGCGGCCGCGGACGCGCCGGCGCTGTGGGCGGCGGTGCTGGGCGATGCGGGGACGCAGGTGCGTGGCCAGGGCACGGTCGCGCCGGCGGCCGAGGTGTTCGAGCACGTGGCGCTGCGCGTGCCCGGGCCCCTGCGGCTGCGCGCGCTGCGCGAGGTGCTCGCGGCGCTGCCGGCCGAGGTGTTCCGCGGCAAGGGCTTCGTCCGAGTCGCCGAGCTGCCGGACGCGGACTGCGAGGTGCAGGTGGTCGGCGACCACGTGGACCTGCGCCGCGCAACGGGCATCGGGCCCGGGCTGCGCGACACGCTCGTCTTCATCGGCCTGCGCGGCCGGGTCGACTGGCCGGCGCTCGAGGCGCGACTCGCGGGCTGCGGCGCCAGCGCCGACGGCGCCTGAGGCGGCGCAGCCCGCGTGGCGGTCAGCCGCGCGGCGGGCCGATGTCCTCGAAGCGGACGTTGAGCACCGGGTACCGCGACCAGTCGTGGTAGTCGAAGTGCCACCACTCGTACTCGTAGACGCTGAAGCCCTCCGCCTCCATGCGCCGGCGCAGCAGGTCGCGCAGTGCACGCGCGTGCGCCTCGCCGCCCGCGTAGGCGGGGTAGGCACGCTCGCTCATCTCGTCGTAGCGGCTCGGCATCGGCACGACGCGCCCGGTCGCGAGCTCGTACAGCGACAGGTCGACCGCGCAGCCACGGTTGTGGCGCGAGCCCTGCGCGGGGTCGGCGACGAACTTGTGGTTCTCGTCGGAGACCGCGTCCCAGAAGACCTTGGTGACGTACCACGGCCGGTAGGCGTCGAACACGATCAGCCCGTAGCCGTCGGCGCGGAGCGCGCGGCTGACGCGCACCAGCGCCTCGGCCGCGGGGCGCTGCAGGAACGCGCGTCCTTGCGAATAGACGGGCGTGCTCAGGAAGTTGCGCGTGGTCGCGTAGCGGACGTCGAGGTGGATGCTGGGGTCGAGGCGCGTCAGCTCGACGAGGTCGGCGGCCAGCGTCGCCTGCGGATCGACCGGTGGCGTGGCACGGCGCGCGGCCGCGACGAGCTCGGGGACGGGCCGCAGCGGTACGACGCGGAAGATGCCGGCGGCGGTGTCGTCGTCCTGGTCCGGCGCGTGCG
>JAFEDP010000329.1 GCA_018241545.1 Pseudomonadota bacterium | reverse complement strand
ACCGCCATTATGAGGAAGTAGCCGGTGCCGAAGGTCCGAAAGCGCGTGAGGTACTGCAGGTCGGTGGGCCGCGCCATCACCGGGCCGAGCTGCATCAGCATGTAGACGGAGAACGCCCCGGAGACGACGGCCATCACGACGCTCGGCAGCAGCCACAGGCGCAGCGTCGCGCGGTAGAGCCGGAAGGAGTCGTCGAGCACGTCGCCGATCGTCTGCGGCGCGGTGGGTTTCTGGTACATCGGCCCTCCCTGACGGCCCGCGTGCGGGCCACGATTGTGCGGCGCCGCATCCGGCGAGGCCACCCCCGATCCGACGTTAGCACAGGCTCATCGGCCGCCGCCCCCGCCGGCCACGATCGCCTGCCAGTTGATCAGCGCGTTCCACAACAGCCGCTGGTCGCCGCGGTTGAGGTCGCGGTGCATCGGGTTGAAGTTGAACGCGACCACGTGGCCGCGTCCGACCGGCGCGTCCAGGATCGCCCAGCGCCCGACGAGGTTGGCCTCGCCCCACACCTGGCCGCTGACCAGCAGCGGCGCGCCGTCGCGGTCGCCCCACTCGAGCACCACCGAGCTCGGGTCCACCGGCCCGTCGAGGCAGGTCGTGCAATAGGCCATGCGCAGCCAGCGGCGCGGCGTCGAGTACAGCGCGAAGTTCTGCCGGAACACGTGCGTGCGCGCCGGGTAGCCGTAGGCGATCGGGTGCCCCGGCCTTGCGAAGCTGACGCGCAGGTGGGCGCCCGGCGTGCGCGTCGCGGTCTGCTGCGAGGCCGCCGCGGCGTCGGCACCGCCGCCCTGGCTCGAGCGCGGCACGCCGCCGGCCTCGCGCCGCACGCCGCGCACGATGCCGGTCTCGATCGGCAGCATCGTGCCGTTGCCGAGCGTCACCAGCAGCCCGCCCTGCTCCACGAACTCGCTGAGGTGCGCAAGCCCGGTCCCGCCGAGGCCGCCGGTGATGTCGTCGGACTCCGCCGGCGTGCCGAACGCCGGAGTCGCCGCGGTGCGCTTGAACGGCATCGGCCCCCAGGCCTTGGGGATGCCCTGGATCATTTCGGCGAGCTCGAGGTCGACGTGGCCGTAGACGAGCACGTCGTAGCGCTCGCGCAGGTGCCCGGCGCGCACGTCCTCGTCGCGCACGTAGCCGTACGGCACGTGACGCTGGTCGAGCGAGTAGCGCAGCCAGCCGATCGAGTCCGTGTCCGCCCACGGCACGTACAGCCCGATGCGC
Source organism: Pseudomonadota bacterium (assembly GCA_018241545.1). Taxonomy (GTDB): domain Bacteria; phylum Pseudomonadota; class Gammaproteobacteria; order Steroidobacterales; family Steroidobacteraceae; genus CAIKZZ01. The sequence goes on along the minus strand of JAFEDP010000329.1, from coordinate 2,634 downwards.
GGCGGCGGGGCGGCATGGCGCGCCACCTGCGGCAGCGCCGGGACGGCATCGAAGTCGAGGCCGAGCGCGGCGGCGCGCTCGAGCGCACGCGCCGTGCCCGGGCGCGCCGGCACGATCCACGAGCCCGCCGGGTAGTCGCGGCCGAGCGCCGTGAACGCGCGCTCGGCGACCGCGACCTCGGTGCCGGCGAGCGCGAAGCGCGCCTCCAGCAGGCTCTCCTGCCCGGTGTCGCGCAGCAGGTACGCCGCGCCCGCGCCCGCGACGCGGCCGCGCACGTCGGGGGCCGCCGCGAGCGGCTCGAGCGGCGCCGCGCGCACCGCGGGGTCGGCGCTTGCGATCACCTCGAGGTGGTAGTGCGCCGGCAGCGACCACGACACGTCGTCGTAGGGCTCGCCGCCGTCGCGCGGGTAGTGCTGCGGCGTCAGCAGGTCGACCGCGTAGTTGCGGTAGGGCTGGTCGAGCCGCACGACGTAGCTGCCGGCCGGGAAGCTGCCCTCGCGCAGCGTGAACGGCGCGCGGGCGCGCGCCACCTCGATGCGCTGCGCGAGCAGGCGCCCGACGAGCGCGGCGACCCGCGCCGGGTCGCCCTGGTCGGCGGGGATCACGAAGCCGTAGGGCGGCTCCTCGAGGCCCCGGCGCCAGGAGTGCAGGCCCTTCTGGTAGTAGTTCGAGAGCAGCTCCGTCGCGTGGCGCGCGCTCCAGTCGAGCGCCGCGAGCGCCGCGGTCTCGTTGTAGTTGACGTTGTCGCGCGCCGACCAGCGGAACTCGGCCGGCGGCGGCACCAGCCGCCACCACTCGCGGCTCGTGTCCTCGGGCCCGAGCGACCACTCCAGCGTCTCGGCCGTGCCGTTGCCCCAGGTCTCGTAGCCGCGGCCGATCGCGTTGTGGTTCATCGCCACCGAGTCGAGGAACAGGTGCGCAAAGCCCTCGCCGAAGTTCCAGGTCGAGACGCCCGGCATGCCGAGGCCGTTGAGCGCCTGCACCTCGTGGAAGCTGAGCTCCAGGAACTCGCTGAAGGTCAGCGCGTCGATGTTGGGGTTGTAGGGTCCCGTGCCGTTCCAGCTCATCAGGAGCGCCACCGCCTCGTGCAGGTCGTGCACCACGGTCGGGTGCCACTCGTGGAACATGCGGTGCACGGCGCGCGTCGTCTCGTGGGTCTGCTGGTGCGCGTCGCGGTTGATGTCGACCATCGCGTAGCGCGACCAGTAGGGCGGCGACTGGCGCGGCAGGCTGGCGCGGTCCGTCTTGCCCTTGAGGTAGCGGTAGAACCACTCGACGACCTTGTCGCGGCCGTCGGGATTGGAGACCGGATTGATGAGCACCACGAGCGAGGAGCGGATGCGGCGGATCATCGGCTGGTCCGACACCGCGAGCCGGTAGGCGAGCTCGAGGACCGACTCGGTGGAGCCGGTCTCGTCCGAGTGCAGCGCGGCGTTGAAGTAGTAGATCGGGCGTGCCGCCCGCACCAGCGCCGCCGCCGCAGCCGGGTCGGTGCGGCGCGGGTCGGCGAGCGCCGCGGTCGCCGCCTTGAGCCGCTCGAGGTCGCGGATGCCGTCCTCGTCCGCGATCGCGAGCAGCACGATGTCGCGGCCCTCCTCGGAGCGGCCGATCGTCATCAGGCGCACGCGCGGCGATGCGGCGGCCAGCGCGCGGCAGTACGCGTAGGCCTGCCCGGACTCCACGAGCTCCCCCGGCGCGCCGGGGATGCGATGCAGGAACGCGCGCGGCGAGGGCACGCGGTCCGAGGCCGGCAGGTAGGCCACCCACGGCGACAGGAAGCGCGGCTCGGTGGTCGCGCGCGCGATCTCCTGCACCGAGCCGGGCTCAGCGACGTCGGGGGCGATGTCGGGCGTGACGTCGGCGGCGCGCGCGGCGGGCGCGCCGAGCGCGGCGACGGCGAGCCACAGGGCGGCGATTCGGGTCATGGCGGTGGTCCTCACGGTCGGGCGGCGCCTCAGCGGGCGTACAGGTGCACCCGCTCGGCGATGGCATCGGCCATCGCGAGCGTGGTGGCGAGATCGGGGTGGCGCAGCAGCAGGAAGCCGTCCGAGACCAGCGTCTGCTTCCAGTTGCGCCGCGGCGCGCCGATCGGCAGCAGGTGGTTCCACGCGATCGCCGGGCCGAAGCGGCGGTAGGCGTCCTCGAGCCCCTCGATCGCGCAGATCGTGCCCTGGCCGCGCGCGCGCTTGAAGACGGTGGCGACGTTGTAGCGGCGCTCGGCGGGCGCCTCGAAGCGCCGCGCCGTCACCGCCCGCGCCCACTCGCGGAACACGTCGAAGTCGCAGGCGTAGTTCATCTGGTCGACCTGGTGGGCGCCGGGCGGCCGGGCGCCGATCTCGCCGAACACGACCTCGCCGTCCGACTTGCGGTACCACTCCATGTGCGTGAAGCCGGTGTCGAAGCCGAGCGCCCGGATCACCGCGTGCCCCATCGCGACGCCGCCGGCGAGCTCCGGCGCGTCCGGGTCCCGGAGCGCGACGACCTGCGGGCTGATCCACTCGTTGGTGCGCGCGATCAGCGGGCGCGGCCGGTACCAGGCGACGTTGTAGTAGCGGACCTCGCCGTCGATGGTGACGGTGTCGAAGGTGTACTCCTCGCCGTCGACGAACTCCTCGACGCTGACGACCGGCACGT
>JAFEDP010000328.1 GCA_018241545.1 Pseudomonadota bacterium | reverse complement strand
CTTCTCGATCGCGTCCTCGACGCGCGCGCGGCGGCGCACGCCGGCGGTGTCGATCAGCACGTAGCGCTGCCCGTCGCGCTCGAAGGGCACGTGCACGCTGTCGCGCGTGGTGCCGGGCTCGTCGAACGCCACCACGCGCTCCTCGCCGATCAGGCGGTTGATCAGCGTCGACTTGCCGACGTTCGGGCGGCCGACCACCGCGATGCGGATGGCGTCGGGCTCGGCCACGGGCGCCGCCTCCTCCGCCGGCACCGGCAGCCCGGCGAGGCAGCGCTCGACGAGCGCATCGAGCCCCTCGCCGTGGGCCGCCGAGATCGCGAGCGGCGCACCGAGCCCGAAGACGTGGAACTCGGCGGCCGCGACCTCGGCCTCGACGCCCTCGCTCTTGTTGGCGGCGACCACGAGCGGCTTGCCGGCGCGGCGCAGCCGCTCGGCGACGTGGCGGTCCTCGGCGGTGGGCCCGGAGCGCGCGTCGACGACGAACACCACGCGGTCGGCCTCGGCGACCGCGCGCTCGGTCTGCGCGGCCATCAGCGTCTCGACGCCGGACGGCGCGGCCACCAGCCCGCCGGTGTCGACCACGATATAGCGACCGCCGCGCCGCCCGTAGCCGTACTGGCGGTCGCGGGTCAGGCCCGGCAGATCGGCGACCAGCGCGTCGCGCGTGCCGGTCAGCGCGTTGAAGAGCGTCGACTTGCCGACGTTAGGGCGCCCGACGATGGCGATGACCGGCAGCATGCGCGCTGGCGACCGTGGCTCATTTGCGCGGCTGGGCGCGCAGCGCGTACAGCTCGCCGGTGTCGTTCTGCAGGTACACGAACCCGTCGGCGGCCACCGGCGCGTTGGTGTAGCGCTTGCTGCCGGCGGAGATGCGCCCGATCAGCGCGCCGCTCGCCTGGTCGAGCCAGTGCACGTAGCCCTGGAAGTCGGCGACCACGATCGCATCGCCGTCCACGACCGGCGCCGTGAGGCCGCGGCGCGCGAGCCGGTCCTGCTGCCACTGCGGCGTGCCGTCGCGGCGGCGCATCGCGACCACCGTGCTGTCGGCGCTCGTCATGAACAGCGTCTCGCCGGCGAGCGCGATGCCGCGGTAGCTCGAGGCCTCGCGCGACCACCAGATCTGGCCGGAGTCGAGCGCCACCATCGCGACCCGTCCCTGGAAGCCCGCGACGAACACGTCGTGCCCGGACACCGCGATCGTGCCGTCGATGTCGACGAGGCGCTCGAGCTCGGTCTTGCCGCGCGGCGGGCTGACCGCCGTGCTCCACAGCACGTCGCCGTTGGCCAGCGAGTAGGCGGCGACCTTGCCGTTGTCGAAGGCGGTGATCACCGTGTCGCCCGCCAGAACGGGGCGCGACACCCCGCGCAGCGTCAGGCGCGGCACCGCCTCCTCGTTGCTCCACAGCTCCTTGCCGGAGTCGGACGCGAGCCCGTGCACGCGTCCGTCGACGCTGTGCACGACGACCGCCTGCGGCGCGATCGCCGCCGCCGACAGCACCTCGCCCGAGACGCGCACCAGCCAGCGCTGCGCGCCGGTGGTGGCGTCGAGCGCGAGCACCTGGCCGTCGCTCGTGCCGACGACCAGCAGGTTGCCGGCGACCGCCGGCCCGCCGCCCAGCATCAGCTTGGTGTCCTTGCGCCACAGGGTGCGCCCGCTCGCGCCGTCGAAGGCGGCGACCGTGCCGCCACCGCCGGCGGCGTAGACCTTGCCGTCGGCGACCACCGGGGCGAGCCCGAGGCGCAGCGACTGATCCTTGCCACCGAGGCTCGCGCTCCAGACGCGATCGACCGCGAGGTGCGCCTCGATCGCGACCAGCGCCGCCGGCGGCTCGACGTCCTTGTCCGAGTCGCAGGCGGCGAGCAGCACGCCGAGCGCCGCGACGGCGGCAACCGCGCGATGGAAGCGCGCGCGCATCACGGCGCCTTGCCGGCGCCCGCCGGCGCCACCGCCGGCGCGGCCACGGGGCCCGCCGAGGCGATCTTGAGCTCGACCAGCTCGCGGTTGACGCCGGCGCGCTTGGAGGCGAGCGCCTCGCGCCAGGCCGCCACGGCGCCCGCCGCATCGCCCTTGTCGGCGAGCAGGTCGCCGCGGACCTCGGCGAAGGCCGGCGAGCCGGTGCCACCGGCCGCCGCCAGCGTCGCCAGCGCCTCGTCGGGCTTGCCCTCGGCGCGCTGCACGCGCGCGAGCCGCAGGCGCGCGACCGTCACGAGGTCCGGGTCGCGCGTGTTCTTGATCACGTCCTCGAGCAGCTGGGCCGCGCTCGCGAGCCGCCCGCCCTCCACCTCGTAGCGCACCAGCGCGAGCGCCGCGAGGTCGCTGTACGGCGTGCGGCCGAAGGACTCGCGCAGCTCCTTGACGAGGCGGCCGGCGCCGTCGCCGTCGCCCTTCGAGAGCGCGTCGAGCGTCGCCTGGTACTTCTGGTCGGCGGTCGCGGACTGGCGCTCGCGCCAGCCCTGGAACTGCTGGTAGCCGACCAGCACGGCGAGGAACACCACGACGCCCGCGAGGGCCCAGGGCGCGTTCTCCCTCAGCTGCGCGCGCAGCCACTCGACTTGCTGCCGCTCGGACAGGTTCTCATCCACGGTCGTCTCCCGCCTGTAGGTCGTCCCTCAGCGGCCCGGATCTTGCCGAGCCGCCCCGCCGCCGTCCACCGCCGCCACCAGCGCCCCGAGCCGCTGCGGCAGCGCCTCGAGCGGGCAGTCCTGCTGCTCGCCGCCGCCGCGCAGCGGCTTGACCGCCGCCACGCCCCGCGCCAGCTCCTGCTCGCCGAGCACGACCGCAACCGCCGCGCCGCTCTTGTCGGCGCGCTTGAACTGCGCCTTGAAGCTGCCGCCGGCAAGGTCGGTCTCGACCCGCAGCCCCGGCTGCGCGTCGCGGACCCGCTCGGCGATCTCGAGGCCGCGCGCCGCGGTGCCGGCGCCGGCCATCACGAAGTAGACCTGCGGTCCTTCGGCAGGCGCCGCGGCCCCGAGTTCCTGCATCAGCATCACGACCCGCTCCATGCCGAGCGCCCAGCCGATCGCCGGGGTCGGCTCGCCGCCGAGCTGGGTCACGAGGCCGTCGTAGCGGCCGCCGGAGCAGACCGCGTTCTGGGAGCCGAGCGCGTCGGTGACCCACTCGAACACGGTGCGGCTGTAGTAGTCGAGCCCGCGCACCAGGCGCGGGTTGACGGTGTAGGGGACGCCCGCCGCCTCGAGTCGCGCCTTGAGCCCGGCGAAGTGCTCCTGCGAGTCAGGGTCGAGGTGGTCGGTCAGCACCGGCGCCGCGGCGATCAGCCCGGCGAGGTCCGGGTTCTTGCTGTCGAGGATCCGCAGCGGGTTGCCGGCGAGCCGGCGGCGGCTGTCGGCGTCGAGCGCCGACTCGTGGGCCGTGAAGTAGCCGCGCAGCACGTCGCGGTAGGCGGCGCGCGCCGCGGCGGTGCCGAGCGAGTTGATCTCGAGGCGGACGCGGCTGATGCCGAGGCGGCGCCACAGCCGCGCGGCGATCAGGATGAGCTCGGCGTCGACGTCCGGGCCCTCGTAGCCGAAGGCCTCGGCGTCGATCTGGTGGAACTGCCGGTAGCGCCCCTTCTGCGGACGCTCGCCGCGGAACATCGGCCCGAGCGTGAACAGGCGGTGGCGCTGGTTGTGCAACAGGCCGTTCGAGATCGCGGCGCGCACGATGCCGGCGGTCGCCTCGGGCCGCAGCGCCACGCTGCCGCCGTCGCGGTCCTCGAACGCGAACATCTCCTTCTCGACGATGTCGGTGTACTCGCCGATCGCGCGCTTGAACAGCTGCGTGCGCTCGAGCACCGGCACCCGGATCTCGCGGTAGCCGTACTCGGCGAACACGGCGCGCGCCGCGGACTCGAGCCGCTGCCACCAGCGCGCCT
>JAFEDP010000327.1 GCA_018241545.1 Pseudomonadota bacterium | reverse complement strand
CGCGCGGTTCTCGCCGACGCTGTGGCAGTGGCGCTCGACCTCCTCGGCGACGTGGCGCGCGGAGCGCTCGAAGTCGCGCCAGGGCGCCTTGCAGCGGAACGCCGACAGCACCTCCTCGAACAGCAGCTGCAGCGAGCCGCGGTTCGGGTAGGTCGACAGGAAGTCGTAGTCGGCGACGCGCGCCAGCGGGTCCAGGTCGAGCGCCACGAACTCGATCTCGGGCGAGACCCCGACGGTGCCGAAGAACGTGCGCGTCAGCGAATTGAAGAAGGTCTTGCGGAACTCCGCGTCGGGCAGCGCGTCGATGCGGCGCGCGAATTCGTCCTTAATGGCGCCCCACAGCGTCCGGTCGGTGGCCTCGCTGCCGAGCCGCAGGCGCAGCGAAGCGACCGTGCGGTCGACGTAGCGCCCGTAGAGCTCGATCCGCTCCACCGCGTCGCGCTGGCTCGAGTGCCAGTCGCGCTCCTCGAAGTGCAGCGGCGCGCGCCGCGTGATGGCGCGGAACTCGGCGTTATAGCGCTCGAACGCGTCGACGGCCTCCGCGGCGCACTCCCGCGCCAGCGGTGCGCTGGTCGCAGTCACGGCCACGGCGTGCTCAGAGGTGCCGAATCAGCTCGTCGGCGAACTCGCTGCACTTGACCTCGCGCGCGCCAGCCATCAGGCGCGCGAAGTCGTAGGTGACCACCTTTGCCCCGATCGCCTGGTCCATCGCGTGGATGATCGCGTCCGCGGCCTCGACCCAGCCCATGTAGCGCAGCATCATCTCGCCGGACAGGATCACCGAGCCCGGGTTGACCTTGTCGAGGTTCGCGTACTTGGGTGCCGTGCCGTGCGTCGCCTCGAACACGGCGTGCCCGGTCAGGTAGTTGATGTTGCCGCCCGGGGCGATGCCGATGCCGCCGACCTGCGCGGCCAGGGCGTCGGAGAGGTAGTCGCCATTGAGGTTCATCGTCGCGATGACGTCGAACTCGTCCGGCCGCGTCAGCACCTGCTGCAGCGTGATGTCCGCGATTGCGTCCTTGATGATGACCTTGCCGGCCTTCTTGGCCTCGTCCATCTCGGCGTTGGCAGCCTTCTCGCCCTTCGCGGCCTTGGTGCGCTCCCACTGCTCCCAGCCGTAGGTCTGGCCGGGGAACTCGCGCTCGGCGAGCGCGTAGGACCAGTTGCGGAACGCGCCCTCCGTGAACTTCATGATGTTGCCCTTGTGCACGATCGTCACGCTCTTGCGCTTGTTGACGATCGCGTACTGCACGGCGGCCCGGAACAGCCGTTCGGTGCCCTCCTGCGAGACGGCCTTGATGCCGATCCCGGAGGTCGCCGGGAAGCGGATCTTGCCGTACTGCTTCGGGAACGACTGCTGGAACAGCTCCATGAACTTCTTGTTGTCCGGCGTGCCGGACTCGAACTCGATCCCGGCGTAGATGTCCTCCGTGTTCTCGCGGAAGATCACCATGTCGACCTTCTCCGGGGCACGCACCGGCGAGGGCACGCCCTTGAACCAGCGCACCGGTCGCAGGCAGACGTACAGGTCGAGCAGCTGGCGCAGCGCGACGTTCAGCGAGCGGATGCCGCCGCCGATCGGGGTCGTGAGCGGTCCCTTGATCGACACCAGGTACTCGCGGCAGGCCGCGACGGTCTCGTCCGGCAGCCAGGTGTTGAACAGCTTGTTGGACTTCTCGCCGGCGTGCACTTCGAGCCAGTGGATCTTGCGCCGGCCACCGTAGGCCTTGGCCACCGCGGCGTCGAATACGCGCACGCTGGCACGCCAGATGTCCGGGCCGGTGCCGTCGCCCTCGATGAACGGCACGATCGGCTGGTTGGGGACCTGCAGCTTGCCGTCGCGGATCGTGATGCGCTCGCCGCCGGCCGGCGGGGTGTAGGTGACAGTCGCCATGGGGTACAGCTCCCGGGGAACGCGGCGCACAGCGCCGATGGAGGGGGCGCATTCTAACACAGCGATTTTTCGACGATTTCGCTGCGCCGGCTGCGGGTGACTGCGGTATCCCACCTTGACAGCGCGGCTGCCGATGGCGGCATCGTGGCGGCATCGCGCCGCGCTATCCTGCGCGGCGGTCGGCGTGCGGCGAAGCCGGCCTCGGCCAGCGCCGCGCGCACCTGCGCCTCGTCGCGCGCGGTCTCGACCTCGGCGGCGCGGTTCGGCGGGGCGGTCCGGACGGCCGCCGCCGGATCGGCGGACCTGAGCGCCGCCGTGGCGGCGCGGGCGCGCCCGCCGCAGGTCATGTTGTCGACGTGGAAGCGCATATGCAGCCGATCATCGCCTCCGAACTGCGGCTCGAGATAGCGGGCATGACCTGCGCCGCCTGCGTGGCGCGCGTGGAGCGCGCGCTCAAGTCCGCGCCGGGCGTCGCCTCGGCGAGCGTGAACCTGGCGACCGAGCGGGCGGTCGCGGCGGTGCTCGATGGCGCCTACCCGAACGCGGCCGCGGCCACGGCGGCTCTCGCCGCCGCGGTGGCCCGCGTCGGCTACGAGGCCCGCCCGGTCGACGACCAGGAGCCGGCCGAGGTCGCCGCGCGCCGCGCGCGCGCCGCCGACCGGCGCGACCAGTGGCACGTCGTGGCCGGCGTCGTGCTGTCGCTGCCGCTCGTGCTGCCGATGCTGGCGGCGCCGTTCGGCCGGCACCTGATGCTGCCGGCGTGGCTGCAGCTTGCGCTCGCGACGCCCGTGCAGTTCTGGCTGGGCGCGCGCTTCTACCGCTCCGGTGCGCGTGCGCTCGCGAGCGGAGCCGGCAACATGGACCTGCTGGTCGCGACCGGCACCAGCGCCGCCTACGGGCTGTCGGTGTGGCAGCTCGCGACCGCCGCGGGGCGTCCCGTGATGCTGTACTTCGAGGCCTCGGCCGTCGTCATCACGCTGGTGCTGCTCGGCAAGTGGCTGGAGGCGCGCGCGCGGCGCGGGACCGCGGAGGCGGTGCGTCGACTGCACGCGCTCACGCCGGTGCGCGCCCGGCTGCTACGCGACGGGACCGAGGTCGAGGTGCCGATCGCCGCGGTCGCCGGGGGCGATACCGTGGTCGTGCGGCCCGGCGAGCGCGTCGCCGTGGACGGCGTCGTGCGCGAGGGTGCGAGCGAGACCGACGAGTCGCTGGTGACTGGCGAGAGCCTGCCGGTACCGGTGGGGCTCGGTGCGCGGGTGATCGGCGGCAGCCTCAACGGCACCGGGCGGCTCATCGTCGTCGCCTCGGCGACGGCGGCCGCAGGCACGCTCGCGCGGATCGCGGACCTGGTCGAACGCGCCCAGTCGACCAAGGCGCCGATCCAGCACCTGGTGGACCAGGTGGCGGCGTGGTTCGTGCCGGTGGTGGTGCTGCTGGCGGCCGCCACCGGCCTCGGCTGGTGGCTCGCGGGCGCCGCGCCGGCGACCTGCGTGCTGCGGGCCGTCGCCGTGCTGGTGATCGCATGCCCGTGTGCGCTCGGGCTCGCCACTCCCGCCGCCCTGGTGGCGGGCACCGGCGCGGCAGCGCGTGCCGGCATCCTGATCCGCGACGCCGACGCGCTGGAGCGCGCGGCGCGCGTGCGCGTGGTCGCATTCGACAAGACCGGCACGCTGACCGAGGGTCGGCCGCGCCTCGCCGACCGGCTGGCGCTGGACGCCAGCACCGACGCCCTCGCCCTGGCGGCGGCGCTGCAGCGGGGCAGCGAGCATCCGCTGGCCCGGGCGATCCTCGAGGCGGCCGGGTCACGGGTGGTGCCGACCGCGGTCGACGTCGTCGCCGTGCCGGGCCAGGGTGTGAGGGGCGCGATCGGCGGGCGTGCGTTCGCGCTCGGCACCACCGCGTTCATCGCCGCCGCCGGTGTCGACCCGGCGCCCGCGCAGGCGTGGCTCGCCGGCGAGGCCGCACGGGGCAGGGCGCTCGCGCT
>JAFEDP010000326.1 GCA_018241545.1 Pseudomonadota bacterium | reverse complement strand
CGCGACCTCGCGCAGCATGTTGTCGCCGGCCATGTGGCCGCTGGTGTCGTTGACGGCCTTGAAGCGGTCGAGGTCCAGGTAGCACAGCACGTGCGTCTGCGACGAACTGCGCGTGAGCTCGAGGCAGTCCTGCAGGCGCCGCTCGAACTCGCGCCGGTTCACGAGCCCGGTCAGCGCGTCGTGGCTCGCCTGGTAGCTCATCTGCCGGGCGATGCCGCGCAGCTCCGTGACGTCGTGCAGCAGCACCACGGCGCCCGCGGTCTCGCCGCCCTCGCCGCTGAGCGGCGCCGCGGTGAGCTCGATGCTGCGCTCCGCGCCGTCGGCGCGCGTCAGCATCACCGCGCGCCGGCCGAGCGAGACGCGCACGCCCGAGGCCAGGCACTGGCGCACCGGGTCGGTCAGCGCGCGCCGGTCCGCCTCGTCGACCACGGTCACGACCGCGGCGAACGGCTGCCCGGCGACCTCGCCGAGCCCGCGGCCGAGCAGCTGCTCGGCGGCCGGGTTCATGAAGTCGATGCGGCCGTAGCTGTCGGTGGTGACGAGCCCGTCGCCCAGCGAGTCGAGGGTCGCCTGGGCCCGGCCGCGGGCGATGTCGGTGCGCGCCGGACGCGCCAGCATCTCGAGGGCCGTGAACAGCAGCGCCGGCGTGCCGCGGTAGCGCACCACCGTGCCGGCGAGCTCGAGCCGCGTCACCTGGCCGTGTGCGTCCGCCACCTCGACCTCGTAGCGCTCGGCGGCCGGCTCGCTCCCGAGGCGCCGGCGCACGTTGTCGGCGACCAGGTCGGCGTAGTCGGGCGTGACGAGCTCGGCGAGGTGGTGCCCGGCGAGCTCCTCGGGGGTGCGGCCGAGCAGCGCGGCGAAGCGGGCGTTGGCGAGCAGGATGCGCTCGCCGTGGATCAGGACGGCCTCGTGCACCGCCTCGGCGAGCTCGTGGAAGGGCATCTCGGGGGGTGGGGCCACCGCGACCCGCGCCCGCACCGCCTGGGCCCGCGCCTCGGCCAGGTCGTCCTCGGCCGCGCGCGCACGGCTCCGGGACCGGGCCGCGGCGATCAGCGCCACGCCAGCGGCCAGAAGCGCAGCAAGCGCGACGGCGTCAATGACGGTCAACGGCACCCTTCCCAAGTACCCGGCAGCCCGCTCGAGCCGGCGCCGCGTCCCGCGGTGGGCCGGACGCCGGCCGCGACATCCCCTAGGGCCAGAATACCGGAGGGCTTGGCGGGCATCGGGAGGATTCACCATAATGGTCGTTTACGGGCGGCCGAAGTCCTTGTCGCTGGATGCGAAACTTCGTACCCTGCCCGCCTTTCCACGGGCCCCGCGCCCCTCGTCCGACGGCCTGCCCATGGACTTCGAAACCGCCCGCCAGCAGATGATCACCCAGCAGGTCCGCGCCTGGGACGTGCTCGATCCGGCCGTGCTCGAGGTGCTTGGCTACGTGCCGCGCGAGCGCTTCGTGCCGGCCTCGTACCGCGAAGTCGCCTTCGCCGACGCGCCGATCCCGCTGCCCGGCGGGCAGACGATGCTGGCGCCGAAGATCCACGGCCGCATCCTGCAGGCGGTTGAGCTGCGCGCCGGCGAGTCGGTGCTCGAGGTCGGCACCGGCAGCGGCTACCTGAGCGCGTGCCTCGCGGCGCTCGGCGGCCAGGTCACCTCGCTCGAAATCCGCCCGGAGCTGGTCGCGCTCGCGGGCGAGACGCTGCGCGCCACCGGCCACCCCGGCGTGAACCTGGTCGGCGCCGATGCCACCACCTGGGCCTGCCCGCAGCGCTACGACGTGATCGTGCTGACGGCCTCGCTGCCCGAGTACGACCGCCGCTACCAGGACTGGCTCGCCGTCGGCGGGCGCCTGTTCGTGGTGGTCGGCGGCGGGGAGCCGATGTCGGCGACGCTGGTCACGCGCACCGGCGAGACCGAGTTCGCGCGCACCGACCTGTTCGAGACCGTCATCGACCCGCTCGTGCACGCGCACCGGCCGTCGCGCTTCGTGTTCTGAGCGGGCCGTTCGATGGTCCGCGAAGTCACGCCCGCCGAGTTCGTGGCCACGCTCGCCGCGCGACCGAGCACGCTGCTGCTCGACGTGCGCGAGGCGTGGGAACTCGAGATCGCGAGCGTGCCGGGCGCCGTGCACGTGCCGATGTCGGACATCCCGGCACGCCTCGCCGAGCTCGATCGCGGGCGCGACGTGGTCGTGCTGTGCCGCTCCGGCGGCCGCAGCCTGAGCGTCGCCCGCTTCCTCGAGGCGCAGGGCTACCCGTCGGTCGCCAACCTGAGCGGCGGCATCCTGGCCTGGGCGCGCGACGTGGACCCGTCGCTTGCGACATACTGAGGATCCGGCGCGACGAGCCGCCGGGGGGCCCGCGCCCGCGCCCCTAGAGTGCTGAGGCCCGGAACCCGGCTGACCCGCCGCACGAGGATGGGACGACACGGCATGACATCGCGATGGATCCAGCTCGCCCTGCTCGGCACCGCGGCCCTGGCGCTGCCCGGACTCGCCGCGTCGGCCGACCTCGGCGAGGTCTACCACCGGGCGCTGCGCAACGATCCGCAGCTGCGCGAAGCCGAGGCCAACCACGCCGCCTCGCTCGAGGCGCGCCCGCAGGCCCTCTCGGCGCTGCTGCCGCAGATCACCGGCACCGGCAGCGTCGCGCACGACGAGCTGAACTCCGTGTCGCCGACCTTCTTCGGCAGCGGCTTCGTGCTGCTGCCGTCGAGCACCAAGAGCGACACCAAGCAGTGGGCGCTGACGCTGCGCCAGACGGTCTTCCACTGGGACCAGTTCGCCGCGCTCAAGCAGGCGGACGCGACCGTGGCGCAGGCCGAGGTCGACTACCGCGCCGCGCAGCAGGACCTGATCGTGCGCACCGCGACCGCGTACTTCAACGTGCTGGCCGCACGCGACACGCTCGACGCCGCGCAGGCCTCGCAGGAGGCGATCGCGCGCCAGCTCGAGCAGGCCGAGAAGCGCTTCGAGGTCGGCCTGATCGCGATCACCGACGTCGAGGAGGCGAAGGCCGCCAACGACCAGGCGCGCGCCACCGTGATCGGCGCCAAGCGCACGCTCGCCAACGCGCGCGACCAGCTGCGTGAGCTCACCGGCGACAGCTTCGACGACCTGTCCCGGCCCGGCGACGACATGCCGCTGGTGACGCCGGATCCGGCCAGCGAGGAGCAGTGGGTGCGCGCCGCGCTCGACCAGAACCTGTCGCTGTCCTCGGCGCGCCTCGGTGCCGACATCGCGCGCCAGAACATCTCGATCGCGCGCTCCGGCCACCTGCCGACGCTCGACCTCGTGGCCAAGCGCTCGGGGCTCAACACCTCCGCCACCAGCCTCTACACCGATCCCGACCCGACCAGCCCGACCTACGGCCAGACGTTCAGCTTCCCCGGCGACAACTGGAACAACGACAAGCAGATCTCGCTGCAGCTGAGCGTGCCGATCTACTCGGGCGGCTACGCGTCCTCCAAGGTACGCGAGGCCGTCTACCGCAACCGCGCGGCGCGCGAGCGCCTCGAACGGACCGCGCGCACCACCGAACGCCAGACGCGCGATTCCTACCTCGGGGTCATCAGCGAGATCGCCCAGGTGCAGGCGCTCAAGCAGTCGGTGGAGTCGAGCCAGACCGCGCTCGCCGCGACCGAGGCCGGCTACGAGGTCGGCACGCGCACGGCGGTGGACGTGCTGCTGGCGCGCCAGCGCCTGTTCGATGCCCAGTCGAACTACGCGCGCAGCCGCTACGACTACATCATCCAGGTCCTGACGCTGGAGCAGGCCGCCGGCACGCTCGACGAGACGCGCCTGGTGCGCGTCAACGGCTGGCTCGGCCAGAGCGTCTCCGTCAAGTAGCGGCGCCGCGCGCCGCGAGCAGCGGCTAGACCAGCTCGAGCAG
>JAFEDP010000325.1 GCA_018241545.1 Pseudomonadota bacterium | reverse complement strand
CGGCGACGGCCTGAAGCTGCCGGAGGTCGAGGCGGACGACATGCTCGACATCCCGGCCTTCCTGCGCCGGCAGGCGGACTGAGGCGGGCGCGGCGCGCGCGGGCCCGGCCGGGCCCGCGCCGCGGGGGAGGGTGCATGCGCGACGATCGGCGATTGAACGTGCTGGCGCGCGGGCGCCTGCGGGCGAAGCGCGGCGCCGAGCCGCGACTGTCGGCGGATGGCGACGACGGCGCGCCGCGCACGGCGCCCCCTGAGGCGCAGGTCTCAGACGGCGCAGGCGCCGCGGTCGTTCGCCTTGTCGCTGTTTTGGAGCCTGTGCTAGGGTGCGCGGATATTGCCGAGCCCCCGGCCCCGGCGACACTGTCGTGGGCATCCTGCGAATGCTGAACCAGCGCACCCTTAAGAACTCGATCCGCGCGACCGGCGTCGGGCTGCACTCGGGTCAGAAGGTCTACATGACGCTCCGTCCGGCGCCGCCCAACAGCGGCATCGTGTTCCGGCGCGTCGACCTGCCGGACGCCCCGGACGTCCCGGCGCGCGCCGAGAACGTCGGCGAGACGACGCTCGGCACGACGCTGATCGCCGGCGGCATCAAGGTCGCGACGGTGGAGCACCTGCTGTCGGCGTTCGCTGGGCTCGGCATCGACAACGCCTTCGTCGAGGTCAGCGCGCCCGAGATCCCGATCATGGACGGCAGCGCGGGACCGTTCGTGTTCCTGCTGCAGTCGGCGGGCATCGAGGAACAGACGCAGGCCAAGCGCTTCGTCCGCATCCGCAAGCCCATCGAGGTGCGCGACGGCGACAAGTGGGCGCGCTTCGACCCGTTCAACGGCTTCAAGGTCAACTTCGAGATCGAGTTCGACCACCCGATCTTCCGGCGCCACTCGCAGCGCGCGTCGATGGACTTCTCGACGACCTCGTTCCTGCGCGAGATCAGCCGCGCCCGCACCTTCGGCTTCATGCGCGACCTCGAGTACCTGCGCGCGCGCAACCTCGCGCTCGGCGGCACGCTCGACAACGCGATCGTGCTCGACGACTTCAAGATCCTCAACGAGGACGGCCTCCGCTACGAGGACGAGTTCGTCAAGCACAAGATCCTCGACGCGATCGGCGACCTGTACCTGCTCGGCCACAGCCTCATCGGCGAGTTCAGCGGCTTCAAGTCGGGCCATGCGCTCAACAACCGCCTGCTGCGCACGCTGATCGCCGACGTCTCGGCCTGGGAGGAGGTCACCTTCAAGGACCTCAACGAGGCCCCGATCGCCTACGTGCCGGCCGCCGCCGTCGGTCACTGACGCCCGCCGCCCTCGCCGGCGCCGCGCGCCGCCTCGCGCGGGCGCACCCGCACCACCGTCCGCGCCACCGCCTCGACGCCCAGGCGCCCGGCGAGCCCGTCGCCCTGCTCGGCGAGCAGGTAGCGCAGGCGGGTGGCGAAGGCACCCGAGTCCACCAGCACGGTGAGCACCCGGTCGGCGTCCAGGACGGCGCCGAAGACGTGGGCGGCGACTTCGGGGGGCAATGCGCGCTGCAGCGCAACAAGGGTGGCCTGGGCGGCATCGGCGCCCGCCTTAAGGCGTTCCAGTGCCGCCTTACCTTCCGCCAATAACTCGCTGACTGATCTTGTTTTTCCCATAACCTGGGCCGGACCCACGTCCCAAAAACCGACTAAAGTGGTTGTTCCGCCGAGGGTTTTTGTTGCATAGTCCGCCCCACTGCACAAGGGCAAACCCGTCGAAAGGCGGGGACGCAAAGCCACCGGTCTACGGCGCAAGCCACGATAGCGGGGTTGCCAGGAATGACGATCCTATTCGTCCATGCGCGGGACGGGGATGGTCCGGACGGTCGTCCGGCGTCCCGCCCCGGAATGAGGATGCGGACGGCGACCCTCGCGGCGTCGTCCATGGACGCCGGACGTGCGGCGGCCCGGGAAGGGCTGCTCGCCGCACCTCCGGCCAAGCCTGCCCGGCCACGGTGCCGGGGCGTTGTGGGTAGCCGGCCGGCGGATCGGTCGGCGCAGCGAGTTGCATTGCCGTGCGGCGGCCAGGCGTGGGTGGAGCGACGGTCATGAACATTATCGTCTTCAACCGGCAGCAAGGCCGGGCACGCCAGTTCGACCTGCGCTCGCCGCTCGTCATGTTCGTGTCGCTGACCGTGCTCGTGGTGGTCCTCGGCGGCGTGTTCGCCGCGGGCTCCTTCCTCGGGGCCCATTGGGCCGAGGCCGAGCCCGGCCGCCAGCTCGACCGCTGGTCCGCCGAGCTCGTCCGCCAGCGCCAGGACCTCGAGTCCGCGCGCCGGCTGCTGCAGCAGAAGGTCGATGCGCTCGCGATGCGCGTCGGCCAGATGAACGCCCACGTGATCCGCCTCGACGCGCTCGGCAAGCGCATCACCGACATGGCGGGCATCAAGAAGGGCGAATTCGACTTCGAGAACCCGCCGCCGATCGGCGGCCTGGACGTGTCGGCGTCGAACGGCGGCCAGCCGGCCTCGGTGCCGCTGCTGACCGACATGCTCGACCGCCTCTCGAGCCAGCTCTCCGACCGCGAACGCCAGCTCGGCGCGCTCGAGAACCTGGTCCAGACGCGCACGCTGCGGCACGAGGTGTTCCCGCAGGGCCGCCCGGTGCAGGCGGGCTTCATCTCCTCCTTCTATGGCACGCGCGTCGACCCGTTCACCGGCTACACCGCGTTCCACCCGGGCGTGGACTTCGCCGGCGAGGCCGGCGCCGAGGTCGTGGCGGTGGCCACCGGCGTCGTGACCTGGGCCGGCGAGCACCTCGGCTACGGTAACCTGGTCGAGATCACGCACGGCAACGGCTACGTGACCCGCTACGGCCACAACTCCAAGGTGCTGGTGAAGGCCGGCGAGACGGTGCAGAAGGGCCAGGTGCTGGCGCTGGTCGGCTCGACCGGCCACTCCACGGGCCCGCACGTGCACTTCGAGGTGCTGCGCGACGGCAGCCCCGTGGACCCGATGGCCTTCATCAACGAGAACGCGGCCCCGCCGCTCGCCGCGCGCCACTGACCCCGCGCCGCCACCGGCGGCACCCTCGCCGGGCTCGCCCGGCCCTTGCGGCCGCCGCCGGCCGTCCCCATGCCGGGGCGGGGCGCCCCCGGGTATTGCCGGCCGCTCCCCGGTACAATGTGCGATTCCCTGCGCTGCCCGACCCCCCGGGACGGCCCGAAGGACCCTGACCCGTGCTGAAGCTCCTGACCTCGATTTTTGGAAGCCGCAACCAGCGCCTGCTGCGCCAGTACGGCAAGCTCGTCGCCGCCGCCAACGCCCTCGACGGCCAGATGCAGGCCCTCGCCGACGACGCCTTCCCGGGCGTGACCGCGGCCCTGCGCGAGCGGCTCGCGGGCGGCGCCACGGTCGATGACCTGCTGCCGGAGGCCTTCGCCGCGGTGCGCGAGGCGGCGCGGCGCACCATCGGCCTCAGGCACTTCGACGTGCAGCTGATCGGCGGCATCGCGCTGCACCAGGGCAAGATCTCCGAGATGCGCACCGGCGAGGGCAAGACGCTGGTGGCGACGCTGCCGGTGTACCTGAACGCGCTGCCCGCGCGCGGCGTGCACGTGGTCACGGTCAACGAGTACCTCGCGAGCCGCGACGCGGAGTGGATGGGCCCGGTGTACCGGTTCCTCGGCCTCACGGTCGGCGTCATCAAGTCCGGCCAGACGCAGGAGGAGAAGCGCGCCGCCTACGGCTGCGACATCACCTACGGCACCAACAACGAGTACGGCTTCGACTACCTGCGCGACAACCTCGCCTTCCGGCTCGAGGACCGCGTGCAGCGCGGGCTCGAGTACGCGATCGTCGACGAGGTCGACTCGATCCTGATCGACGAGGCGCGCACGCCGCTGATCATCTCGGGCCCCGCCGAGGAGAGCACCG
>JAFEDP010000324.1 GCA_018241545.1 Pseudomonadota bacterium | reverse complement strand
ACGGCCTCATCGACCGCAACCGGATCTTCATCGACCGGATGCGCGACGTCGGCGTGCTGCGCACCGAGGAGGCGATCAACTGGGGCTTCACCGGGCCGGTGCTGCGCTCGACCGGCGCGGCGCGCGACCTGCGCAAGGATACGCCCTACCTCGCCTATGCCGAGCTCGACTTCGAGGTGCCGGTCGGCATCAAGGGCGACAACTACGACCGCTACTACGTGCGCATGCGCGAGATGGACGAGTCGGTGCACATGATCCGCCAGCTGGTGGACCTGCTGCCGGACGGGCCCGTCAACGTCGACGACCGGCGCTGCACGCTGCCGCCCAAGGCGCGCGTCTACGGCGAGATCGAGTCGCTGATCAATCACTTCAAGCTGATCATCGACGGGCCGGAGGTGCCGGCCGGCGAGGTGTATGCCGCGCACGAGGGCGCGAACGGCGAACTCGGCTTCTATCTCGTCAGTACCGGTGCGGGCACGCCCTACAAGGTGCATGTGCGCGCGCCGAGCTTCGTGCACCTAGGCGGGCTACACCGGCTGCTCGAGGGCCACCAGCTCGCCGATCTGGTGCCGATCTTCGGGTCGATCAACATGATCGGCGGCGAGTGCGACCGATGAGGAGCCTGATCCCCGAGTTCGAGGCCCTGCGTGCCCGGTTCCCGGCAGGCTTCGCCTCTTCGCTGGTGCTGCCGTGCCTGCGGCGCATCCAGGAGGAGCGCGGCTACGTCGCCGACGAGGACGTCGAGGAGCTCGCCGCGTTCCTGGGCGTGCCGGCCATCCAGATCGAGGAGGTGCTGACCTTCTATACGCAGTTCCGCCGCCGGCCGGTGGGCCGCTGGCACCTGCAGCTGTGCCGCAACGTCAGCTGCTCGATGCGCGGCGGCGAGCGGCTGATCGAGCACCTCGAGCGGAGGCTGGGCGTCCGCCCCGGTGAGACCACCGCCGACGGGCGCTTCACGCTGAGCACGGTGGAGTGCCTCGGCTCCTGCGGCACGGCGCCTGCGATGATGGTCAACGAGCGCTACGTGGAGTCGCTGAGCGCGGAGGCCGTCGACGCGCTGCTGGAGGAGTTGCGCTAGCCATGGCCGGGCGCCAGTTACTGATGACGTTCCCGGTGACCGAGTCTTCGCATCGGCTCGCCGAGTACCGCGCCCGCGGCGGCTACGCCGCGATCGAGAAGGCGCTGCGATCGATGCGCCCCGAGGATGTCACCAAGCAGGTCACCGATGCCGGACTGCAGGGGCGCGGCGGCGCCTCGTTCCCGACCGGCCGCAAGTGGCAGGTCGTGGTGCCGGGCGACGGCCAGCCCCACTACCTGATCGCGAACGCCGACGAGGGCGAGCCCGGAACGTTCAAGGACCGCTGGATCCTCGAGAACGCGCCGCACCTGCTGATCGAGGGCATGCTGCTGACGGCCTACGCGCTCGACGCACGTCACTGCTTCATCTACATCCGCGGGGAGTTCGACCTCCCGTACCGGCGCATCGCCGGCGCGGTCGACGAGGCCTATGCCGCGGGCCTGCTCGGCGAGCGCATCCTCGGCAGCGACTTCAGCTGCGACCTGATCGTCTACCGCGGCGCGGGCGCCTACGTGGCCGGCGAGGCCTCGGGCCTGATTTCCTCGCTCGAGGGCAAGAAGGGCTACCCGCGCAACCGGCCACCGCGCCTCACGGTCAAGGGTCTCTACCAGCGACCGACCGTCGTCAACAACGTGGAGTCGCTCTCCAACGTCACCGTGATCGTCCGCGACGGCATCGACGCCTTCCGGGCCGTCGGTACCGCCAAGAGCCCCGGCACCCGCCTGTTCTCGGTGTCCGGGCACATCAGCCGGCCGGGTGTCTACGAGGTGGAGCTCGGCTACCCGTGGCGCAAGTTCCTCGACGAGGACTGCGGCGGCGTGCTGGACGGCCGCGCCCTCAAGGCCGTGGTGCCCGGCGGCATCTCCTCCAAGATCCTGACGGGCGCCGACATCGAGCACCTGACCCTGAGCCACGAGTCCCTCTGGGAGGCCAACTCGACGCTCGGCTCGGGCGGGATGATCGTGGTCGCCGAGGGCACCTGCATGGTACGCCTGCTGGAGATCATGCTGCGCTTCTACCACCACGAGTCCTGCGGCCAGTGCACGCCGTGCCGTCACGGCACCGGCTGGATGCACCGGATCGTCGCGCGCATCGCCGCCGGCGAAGGTCGCCCGGAGGATATCGAGCGCCTCTACTACGTCGCCAAGTACAACGACGGCACCACGATCTGCGGCCTCGGCGACGCCGCGGGATATGCCGCGACCGGCATCCTCGACAAGTTCCGCGACGAGTTTGAGTACTGCATCGAGCACAAGCGCTCGCGCTATCAGGGTCGTCTCGAATGACCGAGATCGTCATCAACGACCGTACGATCGACGCGCAGCCCGGCCAGACGGTGCTGGAGGCGGCGCTGGCCAACGGTATCTTCGTGCCGACGTTCTGCTGGCACCCGAAGCTCTCGGTCGCCGGCAACTGCCGCATGTGTCTCGTCGAGGTCGAGGGTCGCGGGCTGGACATCGCCTGCAACATGCCCGTGACCAAGGGCATGCGCGTGCTGACCGACTCGCCGGAGGTCAAGGCGCACCGCAAGGCGATGCTGCAGTTCATCACGCTCAACCACCCGGTCGACTGCGGCATCTGCGACAAGGCCGGCGAATGCCGACTGCAGGACTACCACTACGCCTACAACGGCGAGCCGTCGCTGTCGGTGGAGCCGAAGGTGCGCTCCACGAAGTACTACAACCTGTCGAGCCGCATCCTGCTCGACAACGAGCGCTGCATCCTGTGCCTGCGCTGCACGCGCTTCACGCACGAGGTCTCCAAGTCCATGGCGCTCGGCATCGAGCACCGCGGGGACACCTCCGTGATCCGTCCGGTCGCCGACCGGCCGCTGGGCGAGGACCCGTACTCGGACAACATCATCGACCTGTGCCCGGTCGGCGCGCTGCAGTCGCGGCAGTTCCTGCACAAGACGCGCGTCTGGTACCTCAAGCCCACACCGTCGGTATGCCCGGGCTGCGCGCGCGGCTGCACCATCCAGGTCTGGCATCGCAAGGCCGAGTGGCGCGTCAAGGCCCTCGACCCGGCGCAGAACAACGCCATCGCGCGCGTGACGCCGCTCGAGAACCCGGCCGTCAACGGTCCGTGGATCTGCAACAAGGGCCGCGACCTCGCCCGCCTGCTGGAGCGCCAGCGCGCCACCGAGCCGATGCTGCGCGGCGCGCCCACCAGCCTCGAGGGCGCGCTGGAACGGGCCCGCGAGCTGATCGGCGCCGCACGCCACCCGGTGGCGCTCGTTTCGAGCTGGGGCTCGAACGAGGAGCTGGAGGCCTTCCGGCGCCACCTCGGCGCCGTCTTTACCTCGTTCGTGAAGTGCGACGCGGTCGCCGAGCCCGGCGAGCGGATCGAGGACCAGCTGCTGATCCGCGCCGACAAGAACCCGAACACCGCGGCCGCCGAGGCCCTGTTCGGGCGCGCCGAGGCGCAGCTGCCGGAGGGCACCGACCTCGTGCTCGTGTGGGGCGAGGGCTTCGATTTCGCGCGCCTGCCGCGTGGCGCGCGGGTGCTGTTCCTGAACGCGTACCTGCAGCCCGAGAACGGGCACGCGGACGTCTTCCTGCCGATCACGATCCACACCGAGCGCGCGGGGCACTTCACTAATTTCCAGGGCGTGGTCAGCGCCTTCCAGCCGTGCTTCGAGCCGCCCCGCGGCGCCGCGCACGCCGAGGCCCTGTTCGCCGCGCTTGCCGCCCCGGCACGGGTGCACGCATGAACGCGCCACTGCCCGTCACCGCGGTGTACGTGCTCTATGCCCTCGGTCTGCTGCTGACCTTCGGTACGGTGCTGACGTGGATCGAGCGCAAGCAGGCGGC
>JAFEDP010000323.1 GCA_018241545.1 Pseudomonadota bacterium | reverse complement strand
GGGCCGAGCGCGGCACGCGCACGAGGTGGCTCGCGACCGGCTGGGCGCCCGTGAAGGCGGCGCGGTTCACGGCGGTCACGGCGCCCGGCACGCCGAAGTTGGCGAAGCGCCGTCCGCGGGCGCCCTCGTCGCGTGGCTCGCGACGTCCATTGACGATGGTCGTGTTGTTGACGATGTAGTTGTTGACGACGGTCGTCGTGACGTAGGTGTTCGAGACGTTGACGTTGCGCACGTAGCGGTCGCTGACGCGGTAGCCCGGCACGTACACCTCGTTCCACCCGAGCGGGAACCAGCCCACGGGCGGGCCGCCGGCGGTGACGCCCACCGACCAGTGCGTCCCGCCGACCCAGCCGACCAGCGCCGGCGCGTACACCGGCGGCACGTGGCGCGGGCCGGGCGCCCAGCACCAGCGCGCGCCCACGTAGACCCAGCGGCCGTAGTGGAACGGCGCGAAGCCCCACGGCGCGTCGTCGATCCACGTCCAGCCCCAGGGCGCGATCCAGCCCCAGTGGCCGTAGCGGTACGGGGCCCAGCCGGCGCTGACCACCGGCATCCAGACCGGCCCGTAGTCCGGGACGCTCTGCCATTCGCCGTAGTCGTCGAGGTCCTCGTAGCCGGTCACCTCGGGCGAGACGTAGCGCGAGGCCTGGGCCTGGTCCTCGCGCCGGTCGCGCTCGGCGACCCAGTCGTCGAAGGCATCGGTCGCCGGCAGCTCGTTGAGCGCGACGTCCTCGACGTTGCCGTTCGCGTACTCGGCGAACTCGCCCTCGTTCACGGTGGCCTCGTGGCTGGCGTCGGTGACGGCGACCTGGCCGCGCGCGACCGCGATGCGCAGCAGTCCGTCGGCCTCGCCGACCTCGATGCGGTAGTCGCCGGGTCGCAGCACCGACACCGCCGCCGTCGGCGTCGCGACCTCGAAGGTCTGCTCCGGACCGAGCGCGCGCACCCGCAGCTCGATCGTGCCGGCGCTGAGCCGCAGCTGCACCGTCCGGTCGTCGATGTTCAGGATGCCGACGCCGGTCTCGCTGCCGAGCCGCACCGCGCTCGAGCCGACGTGCAGCTCGGCGCGCGACTCGCGGTCGGCCCAGACCTTGTCGCCGCTGGTCAGCGGCCGGTTGAGCACGTCGGCGACCCAGCCCTCGCTGCCGGCCGGCTGCAGCGAGACGCTGCCGAGCACGTAGTTGAGGCGCGCGACGCGCCCGGGCGGGTCGATCCCCTCGTCGTCGGCCCGCGCCGCTGGTGCGAGTGCGAGCCACAGGGCGAGCGGCACGGCGGCGAGCCGGGCGTAGCGGGTCAGCGGGCATCGGTCCATGGTGCCTCCGGTCGGGCGCGCGGCGCGCGCTCCGAGGCTAGCTAAGCGTGCAATCCACCCCATTGGCGCATACGTTGAGGGAAATTAACCTTGGCGTCATCAGGGCTTTGGGAAGGGCCCGGGGCGGCAAGACCGGAGGGCGGCGCATGCAGCAGGTGACACTGGGGATCGGCGACATCGCTCTGCGGCTCGGGCTCGCGCTCGCGTGCGGCGGCCTGATCGGCCTCAACCGCGACCTGCACCACAAGGGCGCGGGCCTGCGCACCTTCGGCCTCGTGGCGCTCGCCACCGCCGGGGTTACGGTCGGCACGCTGACGCTCGCCGGCTCGCAGCCCGACAACATCGGCCGCGTCGCGCAGGGGCTGCTGGCCGGCATCGGCTTCCTCGGCGCCGGCGTGATCATGCGCCGCCCCGACAAGGTGCGCGTCACGGGCCTCACCACCGCCGCCGCGATCTGGTTCGTCGCCGGCCTGTCGATGCTGTGCGGGCTCGGCGACTTCGCGCTGGTCGGGATCCTGATCGCGCTCGCGGTCGCGCTGCTGGTCGGCGGGCGCGCGCTCGAGCGCGTGGTCGAGCGGGTGTTCGGGCGCGCCAGCGACGAGGACGACGGCCCGCTGCCGCCCGCGGACGACTGAGCCTCAGTGCACGCGCTTGGGCGCCGGCCCGGGCGGCGCGGGCTCGGCGGCGCGCGATGCGGCGCGCGCGACGATGCCCTCGAGGCAGGCCGCGAGCGGCTGCGGCTCGCCGAGCGCGAGTCCCTGGCCGTAGGTCACGCCGAGGGTGGCGAGCTGGGCCGCCGCG
This sequence comes from Pseudomonadota bacterium, assembly GCA_018241545.1. GTDB lineage: Bacteria > Pseudomonadota > Gammaproteobacteria > Steroidobacterales > Steroidobacteraceae > CAIKZZ01. The sequence goes on along the minus strand of JAFEDP010000323.1, from coordinate 1,819 downwards.
TCGCGCGACTCGATGCACTCGGCGACGGTGTCGAGCTCGAGCTGGCGCGCGATCTGCAGGATCGCCCGCACCATCGACTCCGAGCGCGGCTCGCTCAGCAGGTCGCGCACGAACTCGCCGTCGATCTTGAGGCTCGAGACGCGCAGCGCCTTCAGGTACGCGAGCGAGGTCGCGCCGGTGCCGAAGTCGTCGATCGAGCTGTGGCAGCCGAGCGCGCCGAGCTCGGCGATCAGCGCCTGCACCGCCGGCAGGCGACCGGCGAGCGCCGGCTCGCTGATCTCGACGCTGAGCAGCGACGGGGCCAGCTGCGCGCGGCGCAGCGCCGATGCGATGCGCCCGGCGAGGCCCGGGTCCTCGACCGACTGCTCGGACACGTTCAGCGAGAACACGGTGCCGGCGGCCTGCAGCAGGCCCGCGACCGGCGCGGCGTGGCGCACGAGCTCGCCGAGCACCCACTCGTCGAGGCGCGCGAGCAGGTGGTGGCGGCGCGCCACCGGGATGAACTCCTCCGCCGCCACCACGCGGCCCTGCGCGTCCCGGAACCGCAGCAGCACCTCGTAGCGCTCGGCCCGGCTCGGGTCCCACAGCGGCGCGAGCCGCTGCGCGTACAGGCACAGCCGGCCGTGCTCGAGCGCCTCGAGCAGGTCGTGGTAGGTGCGCAGCTCGCGCTGGCGCGCGATCAGCCGCGACGGATCGGCGGCGAAGGTCTCGACGCGGTTGCGGCCGGCGTCCTTGGCGCGCTTGCAGGCGGCTTCGGCGGCGGCCAGCACGTGCTCGAGCGTCTCGCCGGCGCCGAGCGCGGCGACGCCGATGCTGGCCGAGGGCGCGACGCCCGCCAGCGCCTCGGGCAGGCGCAGCGCGCCGATCGCGTGCCGCGCCGCCTCGGCCCAGTTGCGCGCCGCCTCCAGGCCGCACTCGTCGAGCAGCGCCACGAAGCGGTCGCCGCCGAGGCGCGCCATCAGGCTGACGCCCGGCAGCTCGAGCGCGCGCCAGGCGTCGGCGACGGCGCGCAGCACCGCGTCGCCGGCGGCGAAGCCGTGGCGGTCGTTGACCGCGCCGAGGTCGTCGACGTCGGCGTACACGAGCGCGCGGCCCGCCGCTGCCGGTCGGGCGAGCAGCGCCGCGGCCTGCTCGTCGAAGGCGTGCCGCGACGGCAGGCCCGTGGTGCCGTCGATGCGCACGTCCAGCACCTCGACGAGCCGCGGCGCGGCGCGCTCGAGCATGCGCGCCTCGCGGTTGCCGAAGGGCCGGCCCTGGGCGCGGTTGAACGCGACCGCGACGCCGAGCGTCTGGCCGCGGCGCACGAGCGGCACGCACAGGATCCGGAACGGCACCAGGCTGCCGGCGCCGCTGTCGCGCACCTTGTTGACGATCAGCGTCTTCTGCTGCAGCTGCACGACCTTGTACAGGTGGCGGCCGACCACGCCGCGCAGCGTGTCGAGCTCGCCCGCGGCGAGCGTGGTGCGCGCGGCGTGCCGCTCGAGCCGGCGTCCGGGCACGTGCAGCAGGGCGAGGTCGCACTCGGCGTGCAGCGCGAAGGCCTCGAGCAGCGCCTGCACCGGGTCGCCGCCGGCGGCCGGCAGGTCGACGGCGCCGACATCGAGCAGCCACTCGAGCTCCTGCGTGTCGCCGATCTGGAAGCGCCCGGTCTCGATGGCGCGCAGCTGCGACAGGTCGCGGCGCGCGAGCAGCAGCAGCGGCGCGAGCGTGCGCTCGACGCTGTCGAAGGCGGGCAGGTCGCCGTCGCGGGTCACGGCGCGGCACACCACTGCGACGACGGCCAGCAGGGAGCCGAGCTCGTCGCGCAGCGCGAAGCAGT
>JAFEDP010000322.1 GCA_018241545.1 Pseudomonadota bacterium | reverse complement strand
GGCAACGAGGACGCGCCCAAGTCGCTGGTGCTGGTGCCGTGGAAGAGCTCGCAGCTCGGCGCGATGCCGAGCGTGTCGCGCCTCCTCGACTCGGCCGCCCAGCCGGTCGACAAGGACGTGTTCATGCGCGAGCTGGCGTACTACGAGTTCAGGACAGGTTCCAAGTGAGCCGGGCGGCACCACGCGTGCCGGCCGGCGATGGCTCAAGGGTCTGACGCAAACGTTCATGAGGTAGGCATATGGACTTCTTCTATCCGGTCATCAAGTTCTTCACCGCGGGCGGGGCGTTCATGTTCCCGATCCTGCTGGTGGGTGCGATCGCGATCGCGATCACGATCGAGCGCTACGTGACGCTCGCCAGGATGGGCGCGCGCAACCAGCGCACCTGGGCGCAGGTGGAGCCCGCGCTCACCAGCGGCGACTTCGACAAGGCGCGCGAGCTGATGAGCAAGGACGACTCGCCGATCGCGCGCGTGCTGGGCATGGGGCTCGCGCTGCAGGGCGCGGTGCGCCGGCGCGACGACGTCGAGAAGGCCATGCAGGAGAGCCTGATGGAGGTCGTGCCGCAGCTGGAGAAGCGCACCCACTACCTCGCGACCCTCGCGAACGTGTCGACGCTGCTCGGCCTGCTGGGCACCGTCAGCGGCCTGATCCACGCCTTCGCGGCGGTGGCGAGCGTGAATCCGGCCGAGAAGGCCAACCTGCTGGCGGCCAGCATCTCCGAGGCGATGAACTGCACCGCCTTCGGGCTCACGACCGCCGTGCCGATCCTGGTCATCCACGCCTTCCTGCAGTCGAAGACCTCCGGGCTCAGCGACGGGCTGGAGACCGCGGCGATCCGGTTCCTGAACGCGCTGGCGGCGCGGCAGGCGGCCCGCGCGCAGAGCCGCCTGGAGCTCGTGCAGCCGCTGCCGCAGGCGGCGTCGGCCTGAGGGAGATCCCATGCGCAGCCTCCTGATGCGCCACGAGCGCAAGCCGGCCGAGCTCCTGCTCGTGCCGATGATCGACATCTTCACGGTGCTGGTCACGTTCCTGCTGATGACCGCGGTGTTCTCGCGCATCACGATCATGCAGATCGACCTGCCGAGCTCGGCGGCGGCGCAGCCCGCGGAGCCGAAGTTCCGGCTCGAGGTCATCGTGCGCAGGGACGGCTACGAGCTCGGCGACGGCAGGCAGAAGATCGGCGAGATCCCGAAGCTCAACGGGTCGTACGACACGGCGGCGCTCACCGCACGGGCGCTCGAGGTCAAGCGCGAGCACCCGGCGTCGGAGGACGCCTCGCTGCTGTCGGAGCCGAAGGTCCCGTACGACGACCTGGTCCAGGCCATGGACGCGATCCGCGCCACCAAGGTGCCGGCCACGGACGCGCTGGTCGCCGGCCAGGTGCCGGCGGCGGCGTCGGCGGGCGGCGCGGCGCCGGCCGTCAAGGTCGCGCTGTTCACCAATATCGCGGTCGGAGACGCGCCATGATGAAGGTGCTCAAGCGCGGCATGGCGCTGCGGCCGCGCAAGGTGCGCGAGGACGCGCAGCTCAACCTGATTCCGATGATCGACATACTGTCGGTGCTGGTCGCGTTCCTGCTGGTGTACTCGACCGACGTCGAGGTCATCCAGAACACCAAGGGCGTGACCATCCCGCAGTCGCTGACCGACGTGCGCCCGAAGCAGGCCGTGGTCGTGACCGTGACCAAGGACGCCGTGCTGGTGCAGGGCGAGATGGTCGCGAGCCTCGCCGAGGCGAGCGATTCCCGCAGCGCGCTGATCGAACCGCTGCGCCAGGTGCTGCAGCGGCCGATCGCCGGGCTCGACGCGGCCGCGCGCGACGCGGCGCTGACGTCCAAGGAAGTGACGGTGATGGCCGACAAGGACCTGCCGTACGAGCTGCTGCGCAAGGTGCTCGCCACCTGCACCGCGGCGGCCTACGGGAAGATCTCGCTCGCGGTGCTGCAGAAGGAAGGGCCGGTCACCGGGAGGACGGGCGCGTAGCCGCGCCCGCAGCAGTGATGGACGTCATGACACCCGAAGTTCAAGACACTGAATGCGTCGCCGTACCGGACCAACCGGCGCTGGTGGCGGAACTCGGCCGGGCCCAGGCCTCGGTCGAGGCGCTGGTCGGCGAGCTGCGCGGGCTCGACGCCGAACTCGAGGCGCTGGCGCCGGAGCGCCACCGCCACCGCCTGGCCCACCAGGCGTGCGACGCGCTCGACGAGCTCGGCCAGCTCGGCGGCGCCGAGCTCTTCTGGGGCGACCCGCCGGCGGCGGCGGCCGGCCGGGAGCAGCTGCAGCGGGTCCGCGAGCGGGTCGGCGCGTTCGAGCAGGGCGTCGCCGGGCTCGAGGCGCGCCGCGAGGGCACGCGCGCGCGGATCGACGCGGAGCAGTACCGCGCCGGGCTGATCGAGGACGAACTCTTCGAGGCGCAGAGCGAGGAGGAGCGACGCCAGCAGGAGTGGCTGGTCGAGCGCGAGATCACCGGCCTGCACGAGCGGCCGCTGCGCATGCCGTGGACCTGGGGCGGCGAGGACGACCGCCGCTTCGAGAAGACGCTGCTGTCGGCGCTCGCCGCCTGCCTCGTGCTGGCGCTGCTCGTGGCGCTGATCCGACTGCCGCTGCAGCACGCGCCGGAGGAGACGCTCCCCGAACAGGCGCTGCACATCACGATGGCGCTGCCGCGTCCGCCACCGCCGCGCACGCTGCCGCCGCCGACGCCGCCCAAGCCGGTGCCGCAGAAGCCGGTGGAGAAGGCGACGCCGCAGCAGTCGCCGAAGCCGCCGACCGAGGAGCCCGTCCAGGTCGCAACCGAGGCGCCGGTCGCGCCCAAGCCCGCGGGGCTCCTCGCGTACAAGCAGCAGCTCGCCACACTCGCCGACACGCCGGTCGACCCGGCGGTCGCCACGCCCGCGCGCCTCAGCAACGGCGACCCCTCGGCGGCACGGCCCGAGCGCGCCATGCTGACCACGAGCGCCGCCGGCTCGAGCGGCGGGATCAACCTCGCGGCCGTCAGCCGCGGCCTCGGGGCGGGCGGCGGCGCCGAGCGCGGCTCGATCCACGGCGGGGCACTCACGCAGGCGGCGAGCGGCATCGGCACCCGCGCCGGGTCCAGCCGCCCGGTCAGCGGCGGGCCCGGGCCGGGCCGTACCGACGAGGAGATCCAGATCGTGTTCGACCGGCACAAGTCGCAGCTGTACCGGCTCTACAACCTGGAGCTGCGCCGCGATCCGACGCTGCAGGGGAAGATCATCCTGCGCCTGACGATCGAGCCCGACGGCAGCGTGTCGATGTGCCAGCAGCAGGCCACCAACATGGACGCGCCGCAGCTGTCGGCGCAGGTCGTCGAGCGGGTGCGGGGCTTCAACTTCGGCGCCAAGGTCGTGCCGCCGGTCACGATCGTCTATCCGATCGACTTCCTTCCGGCGACGTGAGGACACCACTCTGAGCTGAGCCAGCACGCACACGCGATTTACGACAAGGGCAAACCCGTCGAAAGGCGGGGACGCAAAGTCACCGGTCTACAGGGCCTCGGCCCCACGACAGCGGGACCGCCGGAAATCCAGTCCGACCTCATACGGGCTGCCACGGTCCCCTTGTCGCCGCGATTCGACGCAACGGGGGACGACAGTTTGGGCGCGAGCGATAACAGGACGGGTTGGATCGGGCGGCGCGGCGGGTTCGCGCTGCTGCTGCTCGCGGCGTCGCTGCTGCTGCTCGGCGCGCAGCCGGCGCGCGCGCAGAGCACCAGCTGCGTGGCCACCTTCGGCGGGCTGCTCGACGGCAACGTCACGCCGGTGCCGAGCAACCTGCAGATCGACGGCTCGTGCGTCATCAAGAACTACCCGGCCGCGAACCCGTACTGGGGCAACATCAGCCTGCTCAGCACGCGCAGCACGTTCCTGGTGTTCGACAACGTCGACTTCACCGGCAACCTCTCCTGCGACAAGGTCCACGGCAAC
>JAFEDP010000321.1 GCA_018241545.1 Pseudomonadota bacterium | reverse complement strand
GGCCACGTAGATGTGGCGGATGCGGCGGCGCGCCAGCGTGGCGAAGAACACCGCGCCGAAGCTGACCCAGACCACGGCGATCAGGATGTCGACGAACCATTCCGGCTCGGCGTACTCCTTGCTCTGCGTCATCCCCAGCGGCATCGTGACCATCGCCAGCACGCAGATCAGCTGTCAGCCCCAGAACGTGAAGTCCGCCAGCCGCGGGAGAGCGAGTCGCGTGTGACCGGTGCGCTGGACCACGTAGTAGCACGTGCCCATCAGGGCCGAGCCGCCGAAGGCGAAGATCACGCCGAACGTGTGGTCCGGACGCAGCTTGCTGAACGCGAGGAACGGCACGTTCAGGTTGAAGACCGGCCAGGCGAGCTCCGCCGCGAGGTACATGCCGACCAGCATGCCGATGATTCCCCACACGGCCGATGCCAGCAGGAAGAGGCGCACCACGCGGTCGTCGTAGGTCTCGATGGCGTTCACGGGAACTGCCCCTGTGGGAGGTGGTGGAACCGCCCCGGCCTACGCGGCGCGAGAGCGGTCGGGGATTGCCGGCACCACACGGTGGCGGCTCAACCGGCGGTCGCGGCCGCAGGCCGCTCCCGCCGGCAGCGGGCGTCGAGGCGCTCGATCCGCCTCAGCGCGGATTCGAGGGACTGGCGCGCGCGCGATAGCAGCCGCATTCGGGCCCCGGCATCGGCCTCGCGATCGACCCGCTCGACGTCGCGCATCACGTCGGCCAGGGCCGGCGCGAGAATGCGGGCCTCGCAGGGCGTCATGCGCAGCCGTGCCTGGGCGCCCTCGCGCGCCAGCGCGTCGACGCTCAGCTGGAATTCGAGGCGCCTGAGCGCGCTCGCGATGCCAGGACTGCGCACCGCCGACGGCTCGGCGCCGAGTGCAGCCTCGAGCGCGCGCACTGAGTCGAGGTACGTGTCGAGCACCTCGATGCATGCCTGTGGATCCCGTCCCAGCGAGTTCACGACGCCGCCCCGCGCGGCGCTCGACGCGCGCGTGCGCCCGTCCGATCGCACCGGCGCCACGCCCGGCTGCCGACGCGGCACACCGACGCGGCCATCGGCACGGTCGGCGGCTGCCCGGGGGATGCGTCGAGTCTGTGGTGGCTCTGCACGGGAACGCCGGCGGCGGGCGTAGTGGCTTCGGGCGGGACCGGCTTCAGTCGATTCTCGACAGGATCGCGGCGAGCGCAGGTCGCATGTTCCTGATCTCCGCCCGGTGGGCGACCGAGAGCGCCTCGAGGATCCGATGCGCCTTGGCCGTCAGCCGCAGCACTGCACGGCGTCGATCGGCGTCCGCGGTCTCGCGCGAGACCATCCCGAGCGTCTCCAGCCGGTTGAGCAGCCCGGTCGCACTGTGCGGCTTGAGGATCAGCCGCTCGGCGACGTAGCCGACGGTTGCGGCGCCCGGTGGCGCGCCGCGGATCGCCAGCAGGGCCTGGTGCTGCTGCGGCGTCAGTCCTGCCTGCACCGCCCGGGCCTCGCTGAAGGACAGGAAACGCCGCAGTGCGTACCGGAATTCCGCCAGCGCCGCGTAGTCCGCGTCCGCCAGCGCCCCGTCCGTCTTCGTCATTGCCCGTCCACCTAATATATCGTACTGCGATATAAAGCCGGGCGCAATCCGGCATCCGGGATACCGACTCACATGACGCTGACCCCTCCGCGCGCCGTGCAGGATCACCAGCTGGCCGACCACAGCGTGGATGCACGCATGGTGACGCTCACCGCGATGGCGCCGGTCGTCGGCACCGGCGGCGCGCTCGCCGCGTGGACCCTGCTCAAGCTCATCGCGATCGCGACGAACCTGTTCTGGTTCGGCCGGCTCTCGGCCCTGCCGGTCGCGCCCGCGGCCGCGGCGTGGCCGATCACCCTCCTCTGTCCGGTGCTCGGCGGCCTGCTGGTCGGGCTCATCGCGCGCTTCGGCTCGGACAAGATCCGCGGGCACGGCATCCCGGAGGCGATCGAGACGATCCTCTACGGCGAAAGCCGGCTGTCGCTGAAGGTCGCGGTGCTCAAGCCGATCTCTTCGGCCATTTCCATCGGCAGCGGCGGGCCCTTCGGCGCCGAAGGCCCGATCATCATGACGGGCGGGGCGATCGGCTCGCTGTTCGCGCAGTGCTTCCACCTCAGTGCGGCCGAGCGCAAGACCCTGCTGGTCGCCGGCGCCGCCGCGGGCATGACCGCGATCTTCGGCACGCCGATCGCCGCGATCCTGCTGGCCGTCGAGGTGCTGCTGTTCGAGTGGAAGCCGCGCAGCTTCGTGCCGGTCGTTGCCGCGACGCTGGTGTCGCTGGCGTGGCGACCGTGGCTGATCGGCCCCGGACCCATGTTCCCGACCGCGGCCGCACCGGCCGGAGCCGCGTGGGAGCTGCCGGCGGCCGCCGGCATCGGCCTCGTCGTGGGTGCCGGCGCGGCGCTGCTGTCGGTGCTGCTCTACCGCATCGAGGACGTCTTCAACCGACTGCCGCTGCACTGGATGTGGTGGCCCGCGCTCGGCGCGGTGGCGGTCGGCTGCGGCGCCCTCGTCGACGGCCACGTGCTCGGCGCCGGCTACGGCAGCATCCAGGCGCTGCTCGATGCATCCGTGCCGGCGAAGGCGGCGGCGACACTGCTGCTCGTGAAGGCGACAGTATGGCTCGTCGCCCTCGGGTCGGGGACCTCCGGCGGCATCCTCGCCCCCATCCTCATCCTCGGCGGCGCGGCCGGCTGCCTGCTCGGCCAGCTGCTGCCGGGCCACGCGGGCTTCTGGGCGATGATCGGGATGGCAGGCATCCTGAGCGGGGCGATGCGGGCGCCGCTGACCGGCGCGCTGTTCGCCGTGGAGGTCACGCGGCACTTCGAGGCGCTGCCGTGCGCGGTGGCGGCCGCCGGGGCGGCCTACGCGGTCAGCGTCCTGCTCACGCGCCGCTCGATCCTGACCGAGAAGATCGCGCGTCGCGGCCGGCACATCCTGCAGGAGTACACCGTCGACCCGCTCGACCTGCAGCAGGCAGAGCAGCTGATGACGCGCGAACCGCAGACGCTGCCCGGCACCATGGCGATCGACGAGGCGCGCGCGTTCTTCGCCGGCCAGGCCCGCTTTCGCAGCTACCCGGTCGTCGACGCCCAGCACCGGCTGATCGGGCTCGCCTCGCGGACCGATGCGCTGCGCTGGCAGGTCGAGCGGACCGCGCCCGACACGACCCTCGCGAAGGCGGTGGCCGGCGCCGGCCAGCCGGTAGCCTATCCCGACACGCCGGCAGGCGTCGTCGCGGACCTGATCCTGGAGACCGGCATCGGCCGGATCCCCATCGTTGATCGGGCCACCCACCGGGTCCTCGGCATCCTCTCGCGCCAGGACCTGCTCAAGCCGCGCGGCCTCCGGCGCAAGGCCGAGACCGGCCGGCGCCGCTTCGTCGGACGACCGACGTCAGGGGCCTAGAGCCGCCCCGACGGCCTCGACGAAGCGACGCCCGACCGCCCGCTCGTTCGCGTGGCGACCGTCGCGCACGACCCAGCGGCCGGCGCTCATGACCTCCCACACCGGGTTCTCGTCGCCGCCGAGGATCCACGCATCGAGCACCGTGTCCGGCCCGTGGCCGAGCAGCGTGGACGCCCCGGGATCGAGCACGACGAGGTCTGCGACCGCGCCGGCGACCAGGCCGGCGGGCCCGCGGCCGAGGCTCTGCGACCCGCCGGCAAGCGCCAGGTCGAAGAGCCGGCGTCCGCTGTGACTGCGCCAGCCGGCCGCATCGACGGCGAGCACGTTGCGGCGGTGGTGTGCGAGGCGCTGGCCGCATTCCAGCATTCGCAGCTCCGCGGCGACCGTGGCCGAGTAATGGCTGTCGGTGCCGACACCCCAGGCTCCGCCGCCGCGCTGGTGCGCCAGCAGCGGGAACACGCCGTCCCCCAGGGTCGCCTCCGTCATCGGGCACAGCCCCGCGACCGCGCCGCTCGCGGCGAGGCCCGCCTGCTCG
>JAFEDP010000320.1 GCA_018241545.1 Pseudomonadota bacterium | reverse complement strand
AGGAAGTGGAAGTCGAAGTTGCACTCCATGTAGCTCTGCACGTCGCCGGATTCGAGCGCGGCGCCGAGCGCGTCGTCGGCGGCCTTGAGTCGGCGCAGCCGCGCCGCGTCGATGTGCGGCAGCGCCAGCGCCGCGGCCTCGGGCTCGAGCAGCTCGCGGCAGCGCAGCAGGTCGGCGAAGCGCTCGGCGGTCATCGACGGGACGACGATGCGGCGCTTGGAGCGGATCTCGACGGCGCCCTCGGCGGCGAGCCGGCTGAGCGCCTCGCGCACGGGCATCTGGCTCACGCCGAGCTCGAGCGCGAGGCTGCGCGTGGACAGCCCGGCGCCGGGCATGACCTTGCCGGTCACGAACCGGTGCCGCAGCTCGTCGTGGACGCTGGCGCGCAGCAGTCCGTCGCTGGTCTTGGGCACCGCCGCCACGGGACGTCCGTCAGGCCGCGGCCGGCAGCGCGCGCAGGGCCGGCGCCGCCTCGTCGAGCGCCGCACGCATCGTGTCGACCAGCCGGTCGATCTCGGCGTGGCTGATGATCAGCGGCGGGCAGAACACCAGCGTGTCGCGGATCGCCCGCACCATGAGGCCGTTGCGGATGCAGATGTCGCGCACGATCGGGCCGGCGGTACCCTCCTTGCCGGCGAAGCGCTCGTTGGTGCCCGGACGCGCCACGATCTCGACGCCGCCGATCAGCCCCACGGAGCGGGCCTCGCCGACCAGCGGATGGCCGCGCAGCCGGTCGAGGGCGCGCGCCAGGTACGGGCCGGTGTCCTCGGCGGTGCGCTCCACGAGCCGCTCGCGCGACAGGATCTCGAGGTTCTTGAGCGCGACCGCCGCGCAGGTCGGGTGGCCCGAGTACGTGTAGCCGTGCACGAACTCCCCGCCCGCCTCGCGCAGCGTCGCGACGATGTCGGCCGACACCGCGGTCGCCGAGATCGGCAGGTAGCCCGACGACAGCCCCTTGGCCATCGACACGATGTCCGGCCGCACGCCGAAGTGCTGGAAGCCGAACCAGCGGCCGAGGCGTCCGAAGCCGCAGATGACCTCGTCGCTGACCAGCAGAATGCCGTACTTGCGGCAGATGGCCTCGACCTGGGTCCAGTACCCCGGCGGCGGCACGACGACGCCGCCCGCGCCCTGGATCGGCTCGCCGATGAACGCGGCGACGTTCTCGGGCCCGACCTTCTGGATGCGCTCCTCGATGCTGGCCGCGGCCCGCGCGCCGAAGGCGGCCGGATCCTCGCCGAAGGCCATGCCGAAGGCGTACGGCTGCATCACGTGCTCGACGCCCGGGATCGGCAGGTCGCCCTGCTCGTGCATGGCCTTCATGCCGCCGAGGCTGGCGCCGGCGACCGTCGAGCCGTGGTAGGCGTTGTGGCGGCTGATGAAGATGCGCCGCTTCGGCTGGCCGCGCACCGCCCAGTAGTGGCGAACCAGGCGCAGCACCGTGTCGTTGGCCTCGGAGCCGGAGGTGTTGAAGAACACGTGCGACAGGTTGTGGCCGAGGCGCGCCGAGATGGCGGCCGCGAGCCGCACCGCCGGAGCGCTCGCGGTCTTGAAGAAGGTGTTGTAGTACGGCAGCTGCAGCATCTGCTCGTAGGCGGCGCGCGCCAGCTCCTCGCGCCCGTAGCCGGCGTTGACGCACCACAGCCCCGCCATGCCGTCGAGGATGGCGTTGCCGTCGGCGTCGTGGATCGTGCAGCCCTCGGCGCGCGTGATGATGCGGCTGCCGCCGAGCTCGGCCTGCAGCCGGTAGTCGGACTGCCCCGGCAGATGGTGGGCCACGTCGAGCCGCTTGAGCTCGGCGACTTCGTGGGCGGGCAGCTTGGCGTCGGTCATGGGCACTCCTCGGGAAGGGCGGCGCCGCTCAGGCGCCCAACAGCTCGGACACGGCGCGGTGCGCCTGCTCGATCGCGACGTCGGTGTAGGCACCGCCGCCGCTGTCGGAATTCGCGATCGCGATGCGCCCGAAGCGCGCGCGCCCGCGCACGTGGGCGCGCTCGCCCTCCGGCACGTCCGGGTCGAACAGCGAGTTGTTCTCCGGCGCGTAGCCGTGCGGCCAGCGGTTGACCGTGATCGCCGTGATGTCGGTCGCGGGGTCGAAGCCGCCCGGGCCGAGCAGCCGCGCGAGCTGGGCGCGGATCTCGCGCTCGAACACCTCGAACGGCGTCGCCAGCAGCTCCGCGCGGCCGGCCTTGTTCTGCTCGTGCTCCGGCAGGCCCGGGCGGCAGGGCGTGCGCATCATGCGCACCAGGATCGGCTCGTCGGGCGAGCGCGTGCTGCGGTAGCCGCCGATGTCGACGGTCGGGTTGAGCCCGACGAACGAGTGGTAGCCGCCGGGCGCGTAGATCTGGTGAACGCCGAGCTTCTGCCACGCGCGCCAGTGGCGCAGCGCCACGGTCGTGTAGACGAGCGGCGTCTTGACGAGCTCGTGCAGTGCCGCCTTCTGCGGCGCCGGCAGCTCGGGGACCAGGTACGGGATGATGCAGTTGTAGCAGGCGAGCACGCAGTCGCGGGCGCGGACCGTGTAGGCGGCGCCGTCGCGCACGTAGGTGACGACGGCGCGCTCGGCCCCGTCCGCCGGGCCCTCGTGACGCACCGCGATCGCGGTGCTCGACAGCCGCAGCCGCACGGGCTCGCCCGGCCGGTCGAGGCGCGCGTAGTCGACGCGCGCGGTCACGAGGTCCTCGATCGTGGTCCCAGGCACCGCTGCGGGCACCAGGCGCCGCACCAGCGCGCGCGCGATCGTGGCGTTGCCGTCGGGGAAGTGCAGCCGCACGGAGCCGCCGGTGTCGGCGTAGCCGGCCGGCGTGAAGCCCATGCCGTCGATGGACCCGGGCGCGAGGCCGAGTCCCTCGAAGCCCGGCAGGCCGATGCCCCAGGCATCGAGCGCCGACACGGCGTCGCCGCCGACGCCCCACTCGCCGCGCGTGCGGCCGCTGTAGAGCTCGACCACGGCCGGGTGCGCGCGCATGACCTCCGCGAGGTAGGCGCGGTAGCTGATCTTCATGAGCCGGCGCTTCTTGTCGTCGGAGCTCAGCCCCGGCAGGGGGTCGACGCCGCCTTCCTCGATGCGCACGAGGTCGCGCTTGGCCGCCGCGCTGAGCGGCGCATGCGCGAGGAAGGCCTTCCACGGCCGCGAGCGGTAGCCGACCGCGAGGTGATCGGCGCCGAAGTGCTCGCGGTCGAAGAACACGCCGGCCTCGAGGCCGGCCTGCTGGTAGAACTCCGGGTGCTGGATCGACTTCGCGAGCGCGTCGGCGTCGATGCCGAGCGCGCGCAAGAGCCCGGCCGGCACGGCCGAGTACGGCCGCGGGCTGTCGATCAGCAGCGTGCCGCCGTTCATCAGGTGCAGGCGGCCGTCGAGCTCGAACTCGTTGCGCTTGGCGTGCCCGCCGAAGTCGTCGTGGTTGTCGAGCACCAGCACCCGCGCCGCCGGGCGGCGCTCGCGGTAGAAGTGCGCCGCCGCGAGCCCGCTGATGCCCCCGCCCACGACCACGAGGTCGTAGTCCTCGGCCGAGTCGCGCGCCGGCGGCATCTGCGTGCCGTCGCGCAGCGCATGCGCGGCCTCGAAGGCGCCGGCGTGACTGCCGCGCAGTCCGGTGAGCCGCGGTGGGTAGTAGCCCGGCAGGTCCTGCGCGCCCGGCGGCAGCGCCTCGGCGCGCGCGCCGCTCCAGGGCCACGCGCCGCCCAGCAGCGCCGCACCGCCCGCCGCGACGCCATGGACGAAGTCGCGGCGCGTGATCGCGCGATCAAGGCCGAGCGCACGGTCGGACGGCGGACGCGACGAGCGGCGTGACATGGATCCCCCCGGGAAAGGCCGCCCTCGGCGGCGCACGGACGCGGCGCGGACGGCGCCGGCGGGCGCCCCGAATTCGCGCCACACGCTACCTGCCGGCCCGGAGGCCGTCAATCATCTGAGATCTCAGATGGAATCGCCGGGACCCTGTTGCGCGGAACCAACGCCGA
>JAFEDP010000031.1 GCA_018241545.1 Pseudomonadota bacterium | reverse complement strand
GGCCGCGCTCAGGCGACGTTGCGCAGTGCGCGGCGCTTCAGGTCCATCAGCCGCAGGATCATCGGCGTGAAGATGAGCTGCATGGCGAGGCCCATCTTGCCGCCGGGCACGACGATCGTGTTCGGGCGGCTCATCCACGAGTCGTGCAGCATCGCCAGCAGGTAGTTGAAGTCGATGCCCTTGGGGTTGGCGAAGCGGATCACCACCATCGATTCGTCCGCGGACGGGATGTCCTTGGCGATGAACGGGTTGCTGGTGTCGACGGTGGGCACGCGCTGGAAGTTGACGTGCGTGCGGCTGAACTGCGGGCAGATGTGGTTCACGTAGTCGGGCATGCGCCGGAGGATCGTCTCGACCACGGCCTGCTGGCTGTAGCCGCGCAGCGTCTTGTCGCGGTGCAGCTTCTGGATCCACTCCAGGTTGATGATCGGCACGACGCCGACCAGCAGGTCGACGTGGCGGGCAACGTCGGCGTCCGGCGCGACGTAGGCCCCGTGCAGGCCCTCGTAGAACAGCAGGTCGGTGTCGGCCTCCATCGGCGCCCACGGCGTGAAGGTGCCGGGCTCGCCGCCCAGCTCGCGCGCCTCGGCCTCGTCGTGGATGTAGCGCCGCACCTGCCCGGTGCCGCGCTCGCCGTAGCCGGCGAACGTCGCGGCCAGCTCCGCCAGCAGGTTGGATTGCGGGCCGAAATGGCTGATCTGCGGCCCCTCGCCGTGATCGGCGGCGCGCACGCGCTCGCGCATCTCGACGCGGTTGTAGCGGTGGAACGAGTCGCCCTCGATGATCTGCGCCTTGATGCCCTCGCGGCGGAAGATGTGGGCGAAGCTCTTCATCACGGTCGTGGTGCCGGCTCCGGAGGATCCGGTCACCGCGACGATCGGGTGCTTGGTCGACATGCGTCAGCCTCGGCTACGGGACGGAAGGGGCGCTCACAGCCGGGCCTCGGGCCGGAACAGCGAGCGCTCGTTGAACAGCGGCGACACGTACGGCTGGTCGACGCCGCTGTCGAATTCGGCGTGGTAGCGCTCGATGCGCTGCACCTCGGCCTGCGAGCCCAGGATGACCGGCACGCGCTGGTGCAGCGCGCTCGGCACGACCTGCAGCAGGCGCTCGCGGCCGGTGCTGGCCCAGCCGCCGGCCTGCTCGACGAGCATCGCGATCGGGCTGGCCTCGTACAGCAGGCGCAGCCGGCCGGGCTTGGACGGATCGCGGGTGTCGCGCGGGTACATGAACACGCCGCCGCGCACCAGGATGCGGTGCACCTCGGCCACCAGCGAGGCGATCCAGCGCATGTTGAAGTCGCGGCCGCGCTCGCCGCTGCGCCCGGCCTGGCACTCGGTGACGTAGCGGTGCACCGGCGGCTCCCAGAAGCGCGCGTTGCTGGTATTGATCGCGAACTCGGCGGTCTCGGCCGGGATGGTCAGGTTCGGGTGGGTCAGGATGAAGTTGCCGATCTCGCGGTCGAGCGTGAAGCCGTGCGTGCCCTTGCCGACCGTCAGCACCAGCATCGTCGCCGGCCCGTAGATCGCATAGCCGGCGGCCACCTGCTGGCGGCCCGGCTGCAGGTAGTGCTCGAGCGCCGGCGGCTCGGCGTGGTCGTGGCGCAGCACCGAGAAGATCGTGCCGACCGAGACGTTGACGTCGGCGTTGGACGAGCCGTCGAGCGGGTCGAACACCAGCAGGAAGCGCCCGCGCGCGAACTCGGCCGGCACCGGGTGGGGATCGTCGAGCTCCTCGGAGGCCATCCCGGCGACGAGACCGCCCCACTCGCAGGCTCGCAGCAGCGTGTCGTTGGCGATCACGTCGAGCTTGGCCTGGGTCTCGCCGTGCACGTTGGTGGCGTCGACCTTGCCGAGGAAGCCGCCGAGCGCGCCCTTGGCCGTCATCGCCGAGATCGCCTTGACGGCGGCGGCGACGTCGACCAGCAGCGCGCCGAGCTCGCGCGCGCCCTCGATGCCGTCGAGCTGCGTGATCAGGAACTTGGAGAGCGTGGTGCGTCCGAGGTGCATGGGGGGCTTCCGTCAGAGCGGGGCCGTGGCGGCCGCCGCGAACACGCGGCTGCCGCGGATGTCGGCCACCGACAGGGTGGTGAGGTCGTCGGCGCCGAGCGCGCGGTCGCGCTCGGCGAACAGCCGGCTGGCCTGGCGCAGCCGGGCGCGGTCGAGCGCGTTGCGCACGCTGCGCGCATTGGCGAACTGCGGCTGGCGGATGCGCAGCGCCAGGTACTCCTCGAACGCCGCGCGCGCGCCGCTGCCGAAGCGGTAGTGCTGCTGCTCGAGCATGCGCTCGGCGATGCACAGCAGGTCCTCGGGCGCGTAGTCGGGGAAGTCGATGTGGTGGGCGATGCGCGAGCGCATGCCGGGATTGGAGCGGAAGAAGGTCTCCATGCGATCGTGGTAGCCGGCGAGGATCACGACCAGGTCGTCGCGCTGGTTCTCCATCACCTGCAGCAGGATCTCGATGGCCTCCTGCCCGTAGTCGCGCTCGTTCTCGGGCCGGTACAGGTAGTAGGCCTCGTCGATGAACAGCACGCCGCCCATCGCCTTCTTGAGGACCTCGCGGGTCTTCGGCGCGGTGTGGCCGATGTACTGGCCGACGAGGTCGTCGCGCGTGACCGCCACGAGGTGGCCTTTGCGCACGTAGCCGAGCCGGTGCAGGATCTCCGCCATCCGCAGCGCCACGGTCGTCTTGCCGGTGCCCGGGTTGCCGGTGAAGCACATGTGCAGGCTCGGCGACTCGGCGCGCAGCCCGAGCGAGACGCGCAGCTTGTCGATGACCAGCAGCGCCGCGATGTCGCGGATGCGGCCCTTGACGGGCGCGAGTCCGACCAGCGAGCGGTCGAGCTCCTCGAGGACGCGGCCGGCCTGGGTCTCGGCGAGCACCTCGCCGACAGTGCGCGGCGCGCTCGCCTCTGGCGCGGGCGCGGCGGCGGGCGCCGGCGTGGCCTCGGCGCCTGCGACGACGGGGGCACCCGGGATCGAGTACAGCGGAGTCGACACGCGGCGGCCTCCTCGCGACGAGACCGGTCAGCGCCTGTACCGCTCGCGCTCGGGGCGTTCGGTCGCGTAGCTGTGCACCGTGTAGCGCAGCGTGCGGCCGTTGACCTCCTGGCGCGCCAGGCCGAAGCCGGGCTCGCCCTTCGGCCGATTGACGATGAAGCTCATCGCCACGCTCTCGACGCCGCGCGTCGAGTCGAAGGCCATCAACCGGATGTAGTGGTCCGGGAAGGTCTTGCGGCACTCGGCGAGTTCGGCCAGCACGCCGGCGGCGTCCTTGAGGTCGAACATCGGCATCCCGTACATCTCCCAGTACGTGTTGCGCGGGTGCGGGTCGTCCGTGTACTCGACGCTCCAGGCATAGCCGCGCTTCAGGCCGTACTCGACCTGCAGCGCGATCTCGGCATCGGTGAGGTCCGGCAGGAAGCTGAACTGACCCTGGGTCAGCCGGCCGGTCGGGTTCGTCATCATGGTGGTGGCTCCCGGTGTCTCAGGCCGAGGTCGCCGGCGTCACGGCGAAGTCGGAGCTGTCGGTCGAGGCGTAGTTGAAGGTGATGTCGCCCCAGGTATCGAGCGCCTGCTTGAGCGGGGTGCAGAACTGCGCGGCGCGGCGCAGGATCTCCGGGCCCTCGACCTTGATGTCGCGACCCTCGTTGCGGGCCTTGACCATCGCCTCGAGCGCGACGCGGTTCGCGACCGCGCCGGCCTGGATGCCGGCCGGGTGCCCGATCGTGCCGCCGCCGAACTGCAACACCACGTCGTCGCCGAACAGGTCGAGCAGCTGGTGCATCTGCCCGGCGTGAATGCCGCCCGAGGCGACCGGCATGACCTTGCGCAGGTCGCACCAGTCCTGGTCGAAGAACAGCCCGCGCGGCAGGTCCTGGCGCGTGTAGCTGTCGCGGCAGACGTTGTAGTAGCCCTGCACCGTCAGCGGGTCGCCCTCGAGCTTGCCGACCGCGGTGCCGGCGTGCAGGTGGTCGACGCCGGCGAGCCGCAGCCACTTCGCGATCACGCGGAAGCTGACGCCGTGGTTCTTCTGCCGGGTGTAGGTGCCGTGACCCGCCCGGTGCATGTGCAGGATCATGTCGTGGCGCCGGCACCAGTGGCTGATGCTCTGGATGCCGGTCCAGCCGACGACGAGGTCGACCATGATCACGACCGAGCCGAGTTCCTTGGCGAATTCGGCGCGCTCGTACATGTCCTCCATGGTGGCGGCCGTGACGTTGAGGTAGGAGCCCTTGACCTCGCCGGTCGCCGCGCTCGCCTTGTTCACCGCGTCCATGACGTACAGGAAGCGGTCGCGCCAGTGCATGAAGGGCTGCGAGTTGATGTTCTCGTCGTCCTTCATGAAGTCGAGCCCGCCCTTGAGGCCCTCGTAGATCACGCGCCCGTAGTTGCGGCCCGACAGGCCGAGCTTGGGCTTGGTCGTGGCGCCGAGCAGCGGGCGACCGAACTTGTCGAGGCGCTCGCGCTCGACGACGAGGCCGGTGGGCGGACCCTTGAACGTCTTGATGTAGGCCGCCGGGATGCGGATGTCCTCGAGGCGCGCGGCCTTGAGCGGCTTGAAGCTGAAGACGTTGCCGATCAGGCTCGCCGTCATGTTGGCGATCGAGCCCTCCTCGAACAGGACGAGGTCGTACGCCACCCACGCGAAGTACTGGCCCGGGGCGTTCGGCACCGGCTCCACCCGGTAGGCCTTGGCGCGGTAGCTGTCGCACGCCGTCAGCCGGTCGGTCCAGACCACGGTCCAGGTCGCGGTGCTCGACTCGCCGGCGACCGCCGCCGCCGCCTCGATCGGGTCGACCCCGTCCTGGGGCGTGATGCGGAACAGGCAGATCGTGTCGGTGTCCTTCGGGGCGTAGTCGGCGTCCCAGTAGCCCATCTGGCGGTACTTGAGCACGCCCGCCTGGTAGCGCTTGCGCTTGTCCGACACCACCGCATCCGTCGCCACGTCACGAGCCGTCGCCATGTCCAGGTCCCTCACGCTGCCTGGGGCGACTCTGCGGGCTTTTATTAATAAGCAAAAGTCAATTATAGTTACTGCTATCTTCAGGTTTACTGAATGAAGAACGTCACCCTGCGCCAGCTGCGGGTCTTCGCGGCGGTCGCCCGTCACCAGAGCTTCGTGCGGGCGGCCGAGGAGCTGAGCCTGTCCGCGCCCGCGATCTCGATGCAGGTGAAGGAGCTCGAGGTCGAGATGGGCGTGAAGCTCTTCGACCGCTCCTCGCGCAGCGTCTCGCTGACCACCGTCGGCGAGTACCTGCTCGCGCCGACCAAGCGCATGCTGAGCACGCTGCGCGACGCCGAGGACATGATTGCCCGCTTCCGCGGCCTCAAGACCGGGCCGCTCGACGTCGGCATGGTGAGCACCGCCAAGTACTTCGTGCCGCGCATGCTGGTGCAGTTCCGCGACGAGCATCCCGGCATCGAGATCCGCCTGCAGGTCTGCAACAACCGCGACGAGATCGTCGGGCTGCTCGAGCAAGGCACGGCGGAGCTTGCGATCATGGGACGCCCGCCGCAGGGCTACCCGAGCCGCGCCGAGCCCTTCGCGATGCACCCGCACGTGCTCGTGACCGCGACCGATCACCGCTTCGCCCACGCCGAGGAGGTGCCGGCCGCGGCCCTGGCCGAGGAGGGCTTCATCGCGCGCGAGCCGGGATCGGGGACGCGCGCGGCGCTCGACGAGTACCTCGCGGCCCACCACCTCTCGCCGCGGGTCGTGATGCAGATGTCGAGCAACGAGGCCATCAAGCAGGCCGTCATGTCGGGCCTCGGCGTGTCGCTGCTGTCGCTGCACACGCTTGGTCTCGAGCTCAAGTACGGGCTGATCGCGACGCCCAACGTGCAGGGCCTGCCGCTGATGCGGCGCTGGCACGTCGTGCACAACCGCGCCAAGGTGCTGTCGCCGGCCGCGGAGGCGTTCCGCTACTTCATGCTGGAGCGCGGCGAGGCGTTCCTCGCCGAGCACTTCCCGCACTGAGGCGGGCTCAGGGCCCCGCGGCGGTGCGTGCTCGCAGGCGCGCGCCGAGCGCCTGCCCGCCGAAATAGGCGGCGGCGAACAGCGGCACGAACGCCCAGCGGAACGGCAGGCCGAGCGCGAGCCGCGCGCCGATCACGAGCGGCACGGCCGCGTGCACCGCGACGAACCACGCCGGCGAGAACTTGCGCACGCCCGCCCGCCACCAGCCGAACGGCAGGTTGACGAGGAAGGCGATCGCGGTCAGTGCGCCGGTCGCGCCGGCGCTCGTCACGGCGCGTCCACGGCCCGCTCGTCCCGCATCAGGGCCACTCCAGCTCGAACCGGCAGCGCCCGTCGCCGACGGCGGCGCAGAGCGTCTCGCGCACCGTCGTGCGCGCATCGACGAGCGCCCGGAACAAGCGCTCGAAGGTGGCGCGATAGTACTCGCAGACGGCGGCGGGGGCGTGCGTGCCGCGGCAGATCGGGCAGTCCTCGATGGTCAGCACCACGCCCCGGCCCACGGCCGTCGTCAGCCGCCCGGAGCCCACGAACGTCCAGGCGTGGCGCGCGATCGCGGCGACCAGCAGGCGTGCGGCGAGGCGGCGCGGCAGCCACCCCAGCAGGCGCTGCACCGGGAGCGGGATGCGATGGCGCAGCAGGTAGTCGCCGGTCGCGCCACCGGCGACGCGCGCCACGGCGCCGGCCGCGGCGGGATCGAGCACGCGCCGCAGCTCGCGGTGCAGCGCGATCACCTCGCGCTCCTCGACCATGCCCGCGGGCGGCGCGGCGAGGTACGGCGCGAGGCCCGCCGCCGCGAACACGCGGCCCGCCACCGCCGCGCCGTGCGCCTGCACCAGGGCCGCGGCGACCTGGATGATGGCGTTCGGCCCGATGCGGGCCGGCGCCACCGCGGCCGCGCTCATGGCGGCGCGGCGGTCGCGACCTCCGGTTCCTCCTCCTCGAGTGGCCCGCCCTCGCGCTCGCCGCCGCCGCAGGCCATGACCTTGATCGGACGGCGGGCGCTGGCGCGGGGCATGGCGACGACCGTCTCGGGCGCCGCGTCAGCCGGCCCGCCCTCGCGTGCGCCGCCGCCACAGGCCATCACGGTCGCGGGACCGCGGCCGGCGATCTCCGGCGCGGTGCCGATGAAATCGACGTCGGCGTGCAGGTCCGGCCGGGCCTGCTTCAGGTCCGCGATCCGCTCGCGCGTCAGCACCTTGGTCTCGTCGAAGCCGAGGTCGACCTCCGCCGACAGGCCCTTCATCTTCAGGCGCTCGAGGTCGTAGAACTTCTTGGTCGCGGTGGTCTTCGCGAACGCCCGCAGGCAGCCCATCATGTAGCGGCGCTTGAACTTGTCGCGGATCCACGGGTACTCGAGGAACGTCTTGCGCATGTAGAAGCGCGCGTAGTTCTTGAGCACGCCCTTCAGCACCTGCTCGCGCGACATCGCGTCCGGCTGGATGATCGGGGTCACGAAGTTGTACTTGGCGTAGTCGCGTACCTCGACGCGGTCGCCGAGCTCCTCGAACAGCTCCGCGAACGGCCACGGCGTGTACATGTTCCAGTTGGCCATGTCCGGCTTCCAGTCCTGCGCCAGCCGGTAGGTCTCCTCGATGGTCTCCGGCGTCTCGTTCTCGAGGCCCATGATGAACTGCGCCTCGGCGACCATGCCGGCCTCCTTGAGCAGGCGGATCGCGAGCTTGTTCTCCTCGATCGTCGTCTCCTTGCGGAACCGGTCGAGCTTGAGCTGCGCCGCGGCCTCGGTGCCGAGCGACACGTGCACGAGCCCCGCCTTGCGGAACAGCGGCAGCAGGTGCCGGTCGCGCAGGATGTCCGTGACGCGGGTGTTGATGCCCCAGTGCACGTCGACCTTGCGGGCGATCAGTTCCTCGCAGAACGCGACGAACTTCTTGCGGTGGATGGTCGGCTCCTCGTCGGCCAGGATGAAGAACCCGACCTTGAAGTCGCGCACCAGGGTCTCGATCTCGTCGGCGAACTTCTTCGGGTCGCGTACCCGGTACTTGCGCCAGAACTTCCACTGCGAGCAGAAGCGGCACGTGAACGGGCAGCCGCGGGCGAAGTTCGGCACCGCCACGCGGGTGCGCAGCGGCACGTAGATGTACTGGTCCCATTCGAGCAGCGACCAGTCCGGCGTCAGCGTGTCGAGATCCTCGATCACCGGCCGCGCCGGCGTGGCGACGACCTGCTCGTCCTCCAGGAAGGCGATGCCGCGGATCGTGCGGCGCTCGGCGCGGTCGCGACCGGCCTCGATCGCCTGCACCAGCTCCACGACGATGTGCTCGCCCTCGCCGCGTACGATGTAGTCGATCCACGGCGCCTCGCCCAGGACCTGGGCGTACATGAAGGTGGGATGGATGCCCCCGAGCACAGTCGTGCATCCGGGCGCGGCGCGCTTGGCGAGCTCGAGCGTGCGCTGCGCCTGGTAGATCATCGGCGTGATCGCGGTCGCCATGACCACGTCCGGCGCGTTGTGCCGGATGATCTCCTCGAGGCGCTCGTCGCTGATGTGGTTGGTCATCGCGTCGACGAAGCGCAGGTTGGTGTAGCCCGCCTGCTTGAGCGCCCCGCCGATGTAGGCCACCCAGCCGGGTGGCCAGTTGCCGGCGATCTCGGCGCCGCCGGCGTGGTAGTTCGGCTGGATCATCAGGATGCGCATGGCCAGACCCCCGGGTGCGTCGCCTCAGAGTGTCAAGCTAGCTCAACACATCACAGTGTAGTGATGTGCTTACCCGTAGGCGGTATTCGGTTTTGCGGGGGGCCGCGCAGGGCGGCCGGTCAGCGCTCGCCGCCGGTGCCGGCCGGTGTGGCGGTCACGAGCTCGTTGAGCACGCTGTGCAGGCGGCTGTGCGCGACCACCAGCTCGCCGAGGTCGGCCTGGCCGGCCCGCGACAGCTGTTCGAGCTGGCGCGCGGCCGGTGCCAGCAGCTCGAGGTACAGATCCTCGAGCGTCGCCCCGTCCTCGCGCAGCGCCGAGATGAACGCCCGGGCGACGTTCGCGTCGTGCTCGATCAGCAGGCGCGAGAACTCGGCGACGTCGTGGGGCGTCAGCAGCCGCTGCCGGGGCTCGGGTCGGTCACCGCGACCGGTCGCGACTCCGGTCGAGATCACAAGTCGGGGCACGATGTCCCGCTCGATCACCCGCAGCAGCCGGGCCCTGCGCCTCAGATCCGCGCGGCGCAGCCACTGGCCGGCGAGGTCCGCCGCACCCGCCCAGAGCCGCCGCCACACACTAATCTCCACCGCCACCGGCTACCGCCCATCTAGGACTGTGTGCTACCTGCTTTCAGGTAGCTACGTGCGGTTTGCGATTAGATGCCGATGCCGCCGAACTGTCAAACGGGGTAAGCACTTACAGGGACGGCGGGAATGCCGATGTGGCCGAGGGCGGGGCTGGCCGGGCCAGGATCAGTCCGCGGCGACGGGTTCGAGGGCCGAGGCGCTGCCGACCTCGCGCAGCCGAAAGCCCCAGCAGGGCAACGGCCCGTCCGGCACCGGCACGGCCCAGACCTCGAGCAGGCGCCCGGGCTGGCCGGCCGCCGTCAGTGCCGCCCGCAACGTCGCCACCGCCTCGCGCTGCGAGCACACCGCCTCGAGCCGGGCGAGGTCGGCGGCCTCGAGCGCGAGCCAGCGCGCGAGCGGGGCGCCCCCTACCGACTGCGCCGATTCGGCGCCGATCCAGCGGATGAAGGTTGCATTCGCGTACTCGATGCGCAGCGCCAGATCGGTCACCACGAAGCCCTCCGCCAGGTCTTCGAGCACCCCGAACGCGCCCGCAGGGTCGGCACCGGGGGCGCTGGCCGCCCGCGCGCCGGCGGCGATGTGCACCAGCAGAAAGCGGACCCCGGCGCGCCGGACCAGCGACAAGGAAAGCCGCAGTTCGCGCCGTCCGCCGCGCAGCATGGCGCGCGCATCGGCGCAGAGGCCGCGCCCAGCGGCGGTGGCGAGGGCCTCCCGCAGTCGCGGGCCGCTGTCCGGCGCAAATGCGGCGTGCAGCGGGGTGCCGAGCAGCTCCTTGCGCAGCACGCCGAGCAGCTCCGTGGCGGCCGGGTTGGCCTCGACGATCGTCTCCGTCGCCTCCTCGACGATCAGCGCGGGCTGTCCGGAGCAGGCGAACAGCCAGCCCTCCGGCAGGGCGTCGAGTTGCGGGCGCATTAAGCCGCGCAGCGAGTCGCGCAGACGCTTCACGCCGCCTCCGGCCCGGCCACGGCCGGGCCCGGCGCGGCGCGGTCGGCGCGCAGGAAGCAGATGTTGGGCTCCTCGCGCATGGGCCCTGCCTTAGCGGACGGTTAGACAGCGTAGCGGTGCGCGTCACCGCCGTCATCCCGATCATCCGCAGGCCCCGGGCGCCAACCGCCGGCGCCTACGCGGAGACGATGCCCTCGCGGACCGCGTAGCGGGTGAGTTCCGCGACGGTTCTTAAGCCGAGCTTACGCATGATGTTGCGTCGGTGCACCTCGACGGTCGCAACCGCGATCTGCAGCTGCTCGGCGATCGCCGGCGAGCGGGCCCCCTCGGCGATCAGCTTGAGCACCTCCCGCTCGCGCGGCGCGAGGCGCGGCGCCTCGGCCTCCGCGGACTGGTGCGAGAGCTCGGAGGCGAGCGCGCCGGCGATGTCCGGCGAGAAGTAGCCATGGCCGACCGCGACCGCGCGGATGGCGCGCACGAGCTCGGTGCCGGCGGCGGACTTGGTGACGAACGCCGCCGCCCCGGCACGCAGCATCGCGGTGACGAAGCGCTTGTCCGAGAACGCCGACAGCGCCACCACCTTGGGCGCCGGCGTCCAGTCGCGCAGCTGCGCGGCGACCTCGATGCCGTTGACGTCGGGCAGGCTGATATCGAGCACCACCACGTCCGGCGCCGTCGCAGCGGCGCGTTCCAGCGCGGTCCGGGCGTCGCCCGCCTCGCCGACGATCAGGATGTCCGGCACCTTCGAGAGCACCTCGCGCAGCGCCTCGCGCACCATCTGATGGTCCTCGACCAGCAATACCCGGATCATCGCGTCTCCTGTCCCTCGGCCCCCGCCAACGGCACCGTCAGCACGACCACGGTGCCCATGCCCGGCGACGATCGGGTCTCGACCACGCCCCCGATCAGCGACAGCCGCTCGCGCATGCTGATGAGGCCGAGCCCGCGATGCGGGGCGTCGAGCACCGTACGCGGATCGAAGCCAACACCCTGGTCCGAGACCCGCAGCCGCAGGCGGTCGCCGATGACCTCGGCCTCGACGAAGGCCGAGTCGGTCTGCGCGTGCTTGGCGACGTTGATCAGGAGCTCGCGCACCGCCCGGTACAGCACCGAGCGCGCATCGTGCGACAGCGGCTTGGGCCGGCCGTCGTCGACCACCGTGATCTCGAGGCCGAACACCCGGCCGATCTCCTCGCCGAGCCAGTCCAGCGCTGGCGCCAGGCCAAGCTCGTGCAGGATGGCCGGCGCGAGCTGCGTCGCCAGCGACCGGATGGAGTTCGCCGCCTGGTCGATCAGCACCCCGACCTCGTGCGCGACCGCCTGCGGATCGGCGCGCCCGTCGTCGCCGAGCGCCGTGAGGCGGATGCGTGCCGCCGCCAGCGTCTGGCCGAGATCGTCGTGCAGGTCGCGCGCGATCTGGCGCCGCTCACGCTCCTCCGCCGCCTCGAGCTCGGAGGCGAGCGCGCGCAGCTGCGCGGTGCGCTCGGCGACGCGCCGCTCGAGCTCCTCGGCCATCGACTGCGCCGCCGCGAAGGCGCGCTCGCGCCGCTGCTGGTCGCCGGCGCGCAGGATGCTCTCGAGCACGATCACGCGCAGCGCCTCGGCCGCCTCGCGCTCGGTCTCCGACCAGGGCGCGCTGCGCAGGCGCGTCACCTCGAGCCACTCGGTGAAGGACCCGCGCGGCGTCAGGCGCGTGCCGAGCGGCCCGACCTTCACCGATGCCGTCGGGTCGCCGGCCCAGCGCACCGTGCTGCCGAACTCCGGCCGGAACCACAGCAGGTAGTGCTGCGGCTCGTGCGACACGGCCACCGCCATCAGGCCGCTCGCGACCGCCGCGTATTCGGCGGCCGGCGGGAACTCCGCCGACAGGCAGTCGGTGGCGGTCAGCCGCTGGTTCAGGGACTTGAGCCAGCGCAGCAGCGCGTCGGTCTGCTCGACCGACGGCGTCTGACCGAGGCGGTGCAGGACGCCGTCGATGTACACCGCGGCCCCGCCCGCGCCGACGTAGCGCAGCAGGTCCCAGGCGACCAGCGCCTGGCCGATGTCGGTGGCATCGACCAGCCCGGTGATCAGGCGCTCGCGGGCGCTGCGCGCCTCGAGCCGCTTCGCCGACAGCTCCGCCTGCGACTTGGTGGCCACGTGCAGCGAGAAGATCTGCGCGAACATCTCGCAGGCGATCCGCAGGTCGGCCACGACCTGCCGCGGCGCATAGTGGTGCAGCACCAGCATGCCCCACAGCCGGTCCTGCACGACGATCGAGGCCGACATCGAGGCGCGCACGCCCATGTTGCGCAGGTACTCGACGTGGATCGGCGACACGCTGCGCAGCGCGCAGTGGCTCATGTCGATCGGCGCGCCGGTACGCGGGTTCACCGCTGGCTCGAGCGGCGCGGCGACGTAGTCGATGTCCGGGATCGTCCGGATCCAGTTGCGCCGGTACAGCTCGCGCGCCTGGCGGGGGATGTCGGAGGCCGGGTAGTGCAGGCCGAGGAATGACTCGAGGCCGGCGCGCGCGTCCTCCGCCACGACCACGCCGCTGTCGTCGGGCAGGAAGCGATAGACCATCGCGCGGTCGAACCCGGTCGCGGACCGCAGCGCGACCGCCGCGGCCCGGCAGGACTCGTCGACGCTCGCGCTGGCACGCACGGCCACCAGCAGCGCGCGCAGCTCCGCGATCGGCTCGTCGGTCGGCGCGGCGTCGCCGCGCGACGGCTCGAGCTCCACGATTGCCGTGCCGTCGAGCGCGTGTACGCTCACATCGAGCGCCCGGTCGCTCGCCGGCGGGTGGATCCCGAGGCGCGTGATCGGCGTCACGACCGCCGATGCGGTGTCGAGCTGCGCGCGCAGGAACGCCTCGCCGTCCCCGCCGAGCAGCTGCCCGAGCGGCCGGCCGAGCGCGGCCCCGGCGTCGGCGCCGAGCAGAGCGCGGCAGTCGCCCGCCACCTGCTCGACCTCGCCGCTGGCGCGGTCGATCACGAGCAGCACGCCGTGCGGCTGGATCGAGCCCGGCACGTGGATCGGCTCGCGGTCGCAGGTGGTCAGGTCCACCTCGCCGAAGCGGACCGGGGCTTCGCTCATGACGCGCCCCCGCACAGCCAGTGCTCCAGCACCTCGAAGGCCTCGCACGCCGCCGCGGCGGCGCGCGACCGCTGCTCCGGCGTCGCGCAGCCGGCCTCGACCGCCGCGCCGAAGCAGCGCCACATCGCCTCGACGTCCTCGCCGTAGCTGGCGAGGAACGCCGCGCCGTGCCCGGCGGAGAACCCGAGCTGGCGCTCGACGAGCGGCAGCAGCGTCCGCCCGCCGAGCGTCGCGCCCTCGAGGACGTAGACGCGGCCGAGGAACACGGCGGCGTCCCCGCAGCGCTCAAGCGCGCCACAGCGCGGCAGCCCGGCCAGCCCGCCCGCGTCGGCGCCGAGTGCGACCAGGTCGCGCTCGAGCAGCGGAAGCTTGCGACGGCGCTCGTAGTCGGGCAGCACGCGGGCGCCGACCGTCGGCGCGTCCCCGCATTCGAGGCCGGCGCAGAAGCCCCACATCTGCTCGAGGTGCCGCCGGTACGCCGCGCGCTCGCCGAAGCGGCGCTTGACCTCGAGCCGCCGCTCGAGCCGCTGGTGGCACGGCCACGTTGCAGCCCGCAGCGCCGCGAGCGCGCCGGCCGGCCGGTCGGCGCTGCGAGGTGCGGTCGCGGATGCGTGCGGCACGGCCATCCGCCCTGCTTACCGTACCGGTCCCGGGCTGTCCAGTGCGGACCGGCGCGGGGCGCGCGGGCATCCTCGTCCGCGCCGTCGGTGCGCCACAGTTGCCGGAGGCGTGAGCGCGATGGCACTCTGCGCCGCCCGCGGCGGCCCGCTTGTCCGACGCCGGGCCACCGCATGCATGCCGACAACCCATCGCTCGCGCCGGCGCTACCCGGCACCCGCCGCACGCTCGACAGCGCCGCGACCGGCCTCGTCTCGTGGTACGAGGCGGGCCCCGGCGCGGGCTCCGCCGCACCGCTGCTGCTCGTGCACAGCGTCAATGCGGCCGGCTCTGCCTACGAGGTGCGCCCGGTCTACGAGCATTACCGCGCGCGGCGACCCGTGTATGCGATCGACCTGCCCGGATTCGGGTTCTCGGCGCGCACCGACCGGCCCTACACGCCGCGGTTGATGACCGATGCGCTGCACGCGCTGCTCGCGCATATCGAGCGCGAGCACCCGGGCCGGCCGGTCGATGCGCTCGCGGTGTCGCTCGGCTGCGAGTTCCTGGCGCGCGCCGCG
This sequence comes from Pseudomonadota bacterium, assembly GCA_018241545.1. Lineage (GTDB taxonomy): Bacteria > Pseudomonadota > Gammaproteobacteria > Steroidobacterales > Steroidobacteraceae > CAIKZZ01. The sequence continues at coordinate 1,297 of JAFEDP010000031.1, read as the reverse complement.
GTCGAGGCTCCGACGCGGTTCGCACGCATCGCCTTCGTGAGCCCGACCGGCTTCGGCGGTCGCCGCCTGCGCCGCGGGCCGCCCGGTGCGACGCTGGGCCGGCCGGCGCTGCTGCGCGCCGTGGCCCACCCGGCGTGGCGGCGCGGCCTGTTCGCGCTGCTGACGCGGCGCGGCGTCATCGGCTATTTCCTGCGCAAGACCTGGGGCTCCCGCGACATCGACGCCGGCCTGTGGGACTACGACTACGCGGTCACGCGACCGCCGGGGGCGGAATTCGCGCCGCTGCGGTTCCTGTCCGGGTTCCTGTTCAGCGCCGACAGCGGCACGCTGTACGAATCGCTGCGGATGCCCGTCTGGGTCGCACACGGGGTACGCGGCGACTTCACCGACTACCGCCAGCTCGCCGGGCTCGCCGACCGCGCCCGCTGGCGCGTCGATTCGTTCGACACCGGCGCCCTGCCCCACTTCGAGCAGCCGGAGGCGTTCCTGGCGCGCTGCGACGAGTTCCTCGACGCCGCGCCGCGCTGAGGCGCGGATTCAGCCGCCCCAGGCCGCGGCGAACAGGCGCGCGAAGTTGCCGCCGAGGACCTTGTCCACCCGGCTCGCCGGCCAGCCGCGCGCGGCGAGGTCGGCCGCGAGGCGCTCCAGGCGCCTCGGCTCGTTGTACTCGGCGATCACGTTGAGCACGTCCGGCGACTCCCCGGGCGCGGAGATGCCGGCGCGGCGCCGGCGCTCGACCTCGGCGCGGTGCGCGGCACGGTAGGCATCATCCAGCGGCACCGGCGAGATCGCGAGGTCGGTGCCGATGCCGACGTGGTCCTCGCCGCAGACGTCGACGGCGTGCTCGAGGTGGCGGATCAGGTCGGCGGCCTGCGGCTGGCCGCTGCTGCGCAGGAAGCACATGAAATAGATGCCGGCGACGCCACCCTTGTCCGCCAGTGCCCGCAGCGAGGCGTCGGAGGTGTTGCGCGGCAGGTCGGCCAGCGCGCGGCACGCGGTGTGCGTGATCGCCACCGGCCCCGGCGCCGCCGCGATGCCCTCGGCGATCGTGCGCGGGCCGGCGTGGCTCAAGTCGAGCAGCAGCCGGCGGCGCGCGAGCTCCTGGATCAGCTCGCGGCCGAGCAGGCTGAGCCCGCCGTCGGCGGGTTCCAGGCAGCCGTCGCCGACGAGGTTGCGGCGGTTGTAGGTCGCCTGGACGATGCGCACCCCGCGGGCCGCGAGCCCGTCCAGCCGGCCGAGGTCGCCGTCCAGCGGGCTCGTGTCCTGCAGCCCGTAAATGAGGCCGAGGCGCTGCTCG
>JAFEDP010000319.1 GCA_018241545.1 Pseudomonadota bacterium | reverse complement strand
CAGCATCGGGCCGAAGCCGGCGCGGTCGTAGAACGCGCCGAGCCCGGCGAGGTCGGGCGGCGCGCGCCTGAGCGCCTGGACGCTCGCCTCGAGCGGCATGTCGCAGGCGATGCGCGTCAGCTCGCGGGCGAGGAAGGCGGCGGCGCGGTGCTCGACGAGCCGCGCCGCGACGCCGGCGGCGCCGCGGATCGGGAGCCGCGCGACCCGCGGCAGGTCGGCGTACAGGTCCTCGAGCGACTCGAACTCGGCGAGCAGCGCGGCGGCGGTCTTCTTGCCGATGCCCGGCACGCCCGGGATGTTGTCGACCGCATCGCCGGTCAGCGCCAGGAAGTCGGCGATGCGCTCCGAGCGGACGCCGAAGCGCGCCGGGATGTCGGCGTAGCCGAGGCGCTCCTCGGCCATGTAGTCCCAGAACTCGTCGCCGTCGCGCACCAGCTGGGCGAGGTCCTTGTCGCGCGTGACGAGCGTGGCGCGAAAGCCGAGCGGCCGCAGCCGCGCGCTCAGCGTGCCGATGATGTCGTCGGCCTCGTACTCGCTGCTGCCGAACTCGGCGAGGCCGAGGTGGCGGCACAGCTCGCGGCAGCGCGCGAACTGCTCCTTCAGCGCCGGCGGCGCCGGCTCGCGGTTCTGCTTGTAGGCCGGGTACAGGCGGTTGCGGAACGAGCCGGCGAGCGCCTCGTCGAAGGCGACCGCGAGGTACTCGGGCCGCTCGCGCTCGAGCAGGTCGGACAGGAAGCGCGCGAAGCCGTACAGCGCGTTGACCGGCCGGCCGTCGGCGTCGGCCATGTGGTCGGGGATCGAGTAGTAGGCGCGAAAGACGAAGAAGCTCGCGTCGACCAGGTGGACCGCGGGCATCGCGTCAGTGCAGGCCGAGGCGGATGCGCGTGTGCAGCGGGCTCGAGCGCGGGAAGTGCGCCAGCAGGTACTCCATCTGGTCGGCCAGCACCCGCCGGCCCTTCAGGTAGATGTACTCGGCGTAGGTCGGGGTGAAGGGCACGGCGAGCAGCTGCAGGCCGGCCTCCTCGGGGGTGCGCGAGGCCTTGGCGTTGTTGCAGCGCCGGCAGGCGGTCACGACGTTGGTCCACAGGTCCTCGCCGCCGCGGCAGAACGGGCGGATGTGGTCGCGCGACAGCAGCGCCGTCGGAAACTTAAGCCCGCAGTACAGGCACAGGTAGTTGTCGCGCTTGAACAGCGTCTCGTTGTTGAGCGGCGGGACGTAATCGGCCCTGAGCGCCCCGGGGTTGTAGGAGTGGCCGGTGGTGGCGAGGATCGAGCTCACGTCAACGACGGTCCGCTCGCCGCTCCGCGCGTTGGTGCCGCCGTGCAGGCGGTACAGCAGCGAGCCGCAGGCGTAGGCGACCTGGCCCGTGTGGTAGAGCCGCACCGCCTCGCGGTAGTCGATCCACTCGAGCGGCATGCCCGCAACGTCCGTGCGCAGCACCTGCTGCGACAGTCCCGCGGGCGCGGCGGCCGGCGCGGGCGCGGGCAGCTGCGACATGTGCGGATGGCGCGACCTGGATTTCATGCCTGTAAGATACGAGAGCCCTGTGCCATAATCAAACGAGCTAAGACTTTCATTCCCCAGCATTTTCAGGGTCCGTGACGCAGGCATGACGGCGCGCCTCGGCGCGCCGTGCGGGTCCTTGCGGGAGGCAATCGATGACCGACGCTTCGCAGGCCGCCACCGGGATCGTGGTCGGAGTCCCCCGCGAGACGCAGCCCGGCGAAGCCCGGGTGGCGCTCGTCCCCGAGGTCGCCGCGAAATTCGCGGCGGCCGGCGCCCAGCTGCTGATCGAGCGCGGCGCGGGCGCCTCGGCGCAGTTCCCGGACGCGCTCTACAAGGGCGTGCAGTTCGCCGACGCCGCCGAGGTCTACGCGCGCGCCGACCTGCTGCTCAAGGTGCAGCCGCTGACGCCCGCCGAGGCCGGCCAGCTCAAGGGCGGCGCGGTGCACGCCGGCTTCATGCAGCCGCACAACCACCTGCCGGCGGTGAAGGTGCTGCGCGACCGCGGCATCACGAGCTTCGCGATGGAGCTCGTGCCGCGCATCTCGCGCGCCCAGTCGATGGACGCGCTGTCCTCGCAGGCGGCGATCGCCGGCTACAAGGCGGTGCTGATCGGCGCTTCGACGCTCGACCGCTTCTTCCCGATGCTGACCACCGCCGCCGGCACGATCCGCCCGGCGCAGGTGCTGGTCATCGGCGTCGGCGTCGCCGGCCTGCAGGCGATCGCGACCGCCAAGCGCCTCGGCGCGATCGTCGAGGCCTACGACGTCAGGAGCGCGACCCGCGATCAGGTCAAGTCGCTCGGCGCCAAGTTCGTCGAGACCGGCGTCACCGCCGAGGGCACCGGCGGCTACGCGCGCGAGCTCACGGCCGAGGAGAAGCAGAAGCAGCAGGAGGTGCTGGACGGGCGCATCGCGGTCGCGGACGTCGTGATCACGACCGCCGGCGTGCCGGGCCGGCCGGCGCCCAGGATCGTGTCGCGCGCCGCGGTCGAGCGCATGAAGCCGGGCGCGGTGATCGTCGACATCCTGGCCGAGAACGGCGGCAACTGCGAGCTGACGCGCGCCGGCGAGACGGTGCTGCACGGCGGCGCCAAGATCGTCGGCCCGGTGAACCTGCCCGCCCAGCTCGCCTACCACGCGAGCGAGATGTACGCCCGCAACCTCTACAACCTGCTGAGCCCGGCGCTCAAGAAGGGCGTGCTGGCGATCGACTGGAACGACGAGGTGTTCGCCGGCACCGTGCTGACGCACGGCGGCCAGGTCAAGCACGAGCCCACTGCCAAGCTGCTGGCGAGCGGTTGAAGGAGCGCCCCATGATCGACGGCGTCATTGCGATCTACATCTTCATGCTCGCCGCCTTCACCGGCTACGAGGTCATCTCGCGCGTGCCGGTGATCCTGCACACGCCGCTGATGTCCGGCTCGAACTTCGTGCACGGCATCGTGCTCGTGGGCGCGATGTTCGCGCTGTTCGAGGCCAACTCGACGCTCGGCCGCGTGATCGGCTTCATCGGCGTCGCGATGGCCGCCGGCAACGCGGTCGGCGGCTACGTGGTCACCGAGCGCATGCTCGAGATGTTCAAGTCGAGCGGCCAGAAGAAGGCCGGGGGGCAGCACTGATGTCCGGCCTCAACCCCCAGGCGGCGAAGTGGATCATCGACGCCGCCTACATCCTGGTGGCGTTCCTGTTCATCAGCGGCCTCAAGCGCATGAGCTCGCCGGTCACGGCGCGCGGCGGCATCCTGTGGGCCGGGCTCGGCATGGTGATCGCGACGCTGGTGACGTTCCTGGCGCCCGCGACCACGCCGGCCGGGTTCGAGCACGTCGGCACCAACTTCGCGCTCGTGATCGTCGCCATCGCGATCGGCGGCGCGCTCGCCTGGTGGAGCGGCAAGCGGGTCGCGATGACCGACATGCCGCAGATGATCGCGCTCTACAACGGCTTCGGCGGCGGCGCGGCGGCGGCGATCGCGGCGGTGGAGCTCTACAAGGGCGTCGAGCACCCGCTCGCGGTCGGCACGCTGGCCGTGCTCGGCGGACTGATCGGCGCGGTGTCGTTCGCGGGCTCCGGCATCGCCTTCGGCAAGCTGCAGGGCCTCATCAAGAAGTCGCTGCGCTTCCAGGGGCAGCAGGTCCTGAACCTGCTGATCCTGGCCGCCGCGATCGTGCTCGGCGCGCTGGTCGCGACCGGCGCCAACGAGAGCGCGGCGGTGGTCAGCGCCTTCTTCGTGCTGGCGCTCGTGCTCGGCGTCACGATGACGCTGCCGATCGGCGGCGCCGACATGCCGGTCGTGATCTCGCTGTACAACGCGCTCACGGGACTCGCGGTCGGCTTCGAGGGCTTCGTGCTCAACAACGCCGCGATGATCATCGCCGGCACCGTGGTGGGCTCGGCGGGCACGCTCCTGACGCAGCTGATGGCCAAGGCCATGAACCGCTCGCTCGGCAACGTGCTGTTCTCGGGCTTCGG
>JAFEDP010000318.1 GCA_018241545.1 Pseudomonadota bacterium | reverse complement strand
CCGCCCTCGCCGGCTGCTCCTCGACCCCGCCCAAACCCGCCGCGGCCACCGCGGGCGCCGCGCCGCCCGCGGCGACCAAGCCCGCCCCCGCCCCGCCCGGCAGCGACGCCGCGACGCTCGCGGCGCTCGATCGCGTGCTCGCGGGCGCGCACCGCTCCGACGCCAACCGCAGCCGCGACATCTACCGCCACCCGCACGAGACGCTGGCGTTCTTCGGCGTGCGGGAGGACATGACCGTCATGGAGATCTGGCCCGGCGCCGGCGGCTGGTACACCGAGGTGCTCGCGCCGCTGCTGCGCGACCACGGCCGCTACATCGCCGCCGGCTGGGACCCGGCCTCCGACAGCAAGTTCGTGCAGGACGGCATCCGCGCCTTCAGGGCCAAGCTCGAGGACAACCCTGCCCTGTACGGCAAGGTCGAGGTCACGGCGCTGCAGTACCCCAACGCGCTCGCGCCGGTGCCGCCCGGCAGCGTCGACCTCGTGGTGACGTTCCGCAACCTGCACAACTGGCTCGCGCGCGACGAGGCGGCGACCGCGGTGCTCAAGGCGATCTACGCGGCGCTCAAGCCCGGCGGCATCCTCGGCGTCGTCGACCATCGCGCCGACCCGGCGGCGCCGGTCGATCCGCGCGCCCGCCTCGGCTACGTCAACGAGGCCTACGCGATCGACCTCATCAAGGCGGCGGGCTTCGAGTTCCTGGGCGCGAGCGAGGTCAACGCCAACCCCAAGGACACGCGCGACTACGAGCAGGGCGTGTGGACGCTGCCGCCCACCTGGCGGCTCGGCGACAAGGACCGCGAGCGCTACGCGGCGATCGGCGAGAGCGACCGGTTCACGCTCCGCTTCCGGAAGCCGGCGCCGCACTAGCGCGCGTCGCGCGCGGCGGGCGCACCGCGACCGGCGAGCCCGGCGCGCGGTGCACGACCCGGCCGCGGTACAGCGTCAGCTCGCAGCGCAGCTCCTTGAGCGCGGCGGTCGGCACCGCGTAGGGGTCGCGGTCCCAGACCGCGACGTCGGCGCTCTTGCCCACCTCGAGGCTGCCGGCCTCGCCGTCGATGAACAGCTGGTGCGCGGCCCACAGCGTGTAGGAGCGCAGCGCCGCGTGCACGTCGACCGCCTCCGCGGTCCCGAACGGCTGGCGGCCGTAGGTGCCGAGCAGCGGCTCGCGCGCGATCGACGCCCACAGGCCGTAGCGCGCCGGCAGCGGGGTCACGTTGTAGTCCGAGCCGCCGCCCCAGCGGATCCCGCGCGCGAGGTAGGTGTGGAACGGGTTGAGGCGCGCCGCGCGCTCCGGCCCGAAGGTGCCGGCGTAGAGGTCGCCGATCCACCACGTGAACGGGGCCTGCGACTCGGGATAGCCGGCGTCGTAGTCGCGCTGCAGCCGGGCCATCGTCTCGAGCGCGTGCTCGGTCGGGATGTTCGCGTGGATGATGCTGTGCCGCAGGCCGCGCGTCGGCCGCTCCGCGAGCACCGCCGCGTAGGTGTCGACGACCCAGTCGATGGCGCGGTCGCCGATGGCGTGCGTGCCGACGTGGATGCCGGCGGCGTGGAAGCGGCGCACCTGCGCGCGGTAGAGCTCGGGGTCGAGCGCCGGGTAGCCGCGGTTGCCCGCGTCGATGCCGGTGCTCTTGCGATGCCACTCGTCGTAGACCCACGCGGTGGGCGCGCCGCCGCTGCCGTCCATGAAGATCTTGACGCCGCACACCGCGAGGTCGCCGCCCGCCGCAGTGGCCGGCGCGCGCGGCAGCGAGGCGAGGCGTGCGACCACCTCGTCGGCGGCGGCGGCCGTCGGGGCGACGTGCCACAGCACGCAGACGTGCGCGGTCAGGCGCCCCTCGCGTGCCAGCGCGGCGTAGGCCTGCCAGTCGTCCTCGCCGATGTCCGGGTCCTTGGCGCCCGTCATGCCCTCGCGCGCCATCTCCGCGAGGCTCGTCAGGATCCCCTCGCGTCGCTGCGCCGGCGTCGGCGGCGGGATGTGGCGCGTGGCGAGGTCCTGCGCCGCCTCCTTGAGCACGCCGGTCGGGCGCCCGTCCGGCCCGCGGTCGATCGTGCCCGCCGGCGGGTCGGCGGTCGCGGTCTCGACGCCCGCGAGCCTGAGCGCCGCACCGTTGGCGACGCCGTAGTGGCCGCTCGTGTGCTCGAGCCACACCGGGTTCGCCGGGCTGACCGGGTCGAGGTCCGACGCCTGCACGGTGCGGCCCTCGGCCAGCTTGCCCTCGTCCCAGCCCTGGCCCACCAGCCACTCACCGGGCTTGAGCGCGCGCACCCGCTCGGCGACCCGCCGCGCCACCTCCGCGACGCTGCGCGCGTCGCCGAGCGCCAGCGAGTAGCGCGCGTCGAGCCCGCCCGGCGCGATGTGCGCGTGGGTGTCGATGAGCCCGGGCGTCGCGGCGCGGCCGCCGAGGTCGACGACGGTGGTGCGCGGTCCGACGAGCGCGCGCAGCTCGGCGCTGGTGCCGAGCGCGCTGATGCGCCCGTCGCGGACCGCGAGCGCCTCGACGACCCGGTCGCCGGCGTCGACCGTGAGGATCCGGCCGTTGAGCATCACGAGGTCCGCCGCGGGCGCGGCCGGCGCCGGGCACGCGGGCGCGGCGCCGAGCAGCAGCGCAGCGGCCAGTACGGGTCGATTCAGCATGCGCGGATCCCCCTGTCAGTCACGGCGGCGCGCCGCCGCCGAGCAGCTCGCCGACGGCGCGGTGCGCCTGTTCGATGGCGCCGTCCATGAACGCGAACGCCGCCGCGTCGGAGTTGGCGATCGCGATCGCCCCGTGGCGCGCCCGGCCGCGCACGTGCGGCCGCTGCGACTCCGGCACACGCCGATCGTAGAGTGGGTTGTACTCGGGCGCATAGCCGTGCGGCCAGCGGTTGACGGTGATCGCCAGGATGTCGGCCGCCGGGTCGAAGCCGCCGGCTCCGAGCATGCGGCCGAGCTGCGTGCGCACCGCCTCCTCGTACTGCGCGAGGGAGGTCGCGAGGATCTCGGCGCGGCCGGCGCGGTTCTGGTCGTGTTCCGGCTGCCCCGGCGCGCAGGGCGTGCGCTCGAGCCGCAGCAGGGTCGGCTGCTCCGGCGAGCGCGGCGTCGCGTAGCGGCCGACCTGCACGCACTCGTTGAGCGCCATGTCGCTGAAGTAGCCCCCGGGCGCGTGGATGCGCGCGACCCCGAGCCGCGCCAGCGCCTGCCAGTGGCGGATCGCCACGCTGACCTCGACGAGCGGCGTCTTGACGGCCGCATGCAGCGCCGCCTGCTGCTCGGCGGGCAGGTCCGGGCACAGGTGCGGGATCACCGCGTTCCAGCAGGCCAGCACGCAGTGGCGCGCGAGCACGCGGTGCCCGCGGCCGTCGCGCACGTAGTCGACGCGCACGCCGCCGCCGGGGAGATTCGCGGCCGCGACCGCGGTGGCGCTGAGGCGGATGCGCACCGGCGCGCCCGGCCGGTCGAGCTCGGCGTAGTCGGCCTCCGCCGTCACGAGGTCCTCGAACGTCGACCCGGGCAGCGCGGCCGGCACCAGCGCGCGCACCAGCGCGCGCGCGACCGAGGCCCCGCCGTCCGGCGGATGCACGTCGATCGAGCCGCCGGTCTCGGCGTAGCCCGCGGCGGTGGGACCGAGGTCGCCGGCGGCGCCCGCCGGCAGGCCGAGGCCGGCCCGCCCCGGCAGCCCGGTGGCGAAGGCCTCGAGCGTCGAGACGGCCTCGATGCCGACCCCCCACTCGCCGTGCGTGCGCTGCTGGTAGAAGGCGATCACCGCGGGGTCGGCGCGCACCACCTCGCGCAGGAAGTCCCGGTAGCTCAGCCGCTCGAGACGCGCGACCTTCCCGGCCGGCGAGAGCCCGGGCAGGTAGTCCGTCGGCGACTCCTCGAGGCGCGCGATCTCGGCGCGGGCGCGCGCCGGCAGCGGCGACGCGGCGAGCGTGCGTGACCACGGCACCGACGGGTCGCGCCGCAGCAGGCATTCGGCACCGAAGGTCTCGCGGTCGAG
>JAFEDP010000317.1 GCA_018241545.1 Pseudomonadota bacterium | reverse complement strand
CCCCAAGACGCTCGAGCAGCTCGGGCGCTTCGGCGTCGCGGAGCGCACCGCGAGCTTCGTGCTGCCGCTCGGCTACTCGTTCAACCTCGACGGCTCGATGATGTACTGCACCTTCGCGACGCTGTTCATCGCGCAGGCCTACGGCATCGCGCTGTCGCTCGGCCAGCAGCTGTCGATGCTGCTGCTGCTGATGGTCACGAGCAAGGGCATGGCCGGCGTGCCGCGCGCCTCGCTGGTGGTGATCGCGGCGACGCTGGTGCACTTCCACATCCCCGAGGCGGGGCTGGTGCTGATCCTCGCGGTCGACCAGTTCCTCGACATGGGGCGCAGCGCCACCAACGTGATCGGCAACTCGATCGCGACCGCGGTGGTCGCTTCGTGGGAGGGCGAGCTCGCCGCGCCGCGCGGCGAGGCGGACGCCTAGTCCGTCGCGGCGCCGGGCTCGAGCGCCACCTCGACGACGCCGTCGACGACGCGCACCGCGTGGCTCGCGAGCGGCCGCGTCGCCGGGCCCTTCAGGACCGCGCCGGTGCGCACGTCGAACGCCGCGCCGTGCAGGGGGCAGATGAGACGCGTGCCGCGCAGCCGGCCCTCGTCCATGCGCGCGCAGGCGTGCGTGCAGTCGTTGTCGAGCGCGTGCACGCCTGCGGCGGTGCGGCACAGCACGAGGCTGGCCGCGCCCGCCTGCACGGCGCGCGGCGTCCCGGGCTCGAGCTCCGCGAGCGGCAGCAGCGGCAGCCACGGCCGTGCGTTCACGCGGCGCCTCCGGCGTTGCGCGGACGCGGCGCGCTCCCGTATCGTGCGCGGCCGTGCGGCGCCGGCCGAGGAGAGGCGATGAGACTGAGCAGCATCGGGACGCCGGACCGGCGCGTGCGCCGGCCGCGCTCGTCAGTCGAGCGTGACCTCGGTCGTGAACACCACGCGCGCCGTGCCGCTGATGTGGATGCGCCGGGCCCGGCCGTCGGCCACCTCGACCTCGACGTCGATCTCGCCCGGCCGGTCCATGCTCTTGCCCTGGTAGCCGCGCAGCCGCGCGCGGCCGCCGGTGACCGGCAGCAGCCCGTTGGCGACCAGGTACGCCCCGAGCATGCCGTGCGCGTTGCCGCTGACCGGGTCCTCGGGGATGCCCAGCACCGGCGAGAACAGCCGCGCCTCGGTGGTGCCCGGGCCGCGCGCGTCGCGCACGAACAGGAAGTAGCCGTCGGCGCCGACGTGCGGCGTCATGCGCTTGAGTTCCTCGAGGTTCGGCTGCAGCGAGGCCAGCAGGTCGGCCGAGCGCAGCCCGATCATCAGGCGCGTGCTGGTGCGCTTGGTGACGACCACCGGGCACTTCGGGTCGAGCGCGGCGGTGTCGATGCCGAAGATGTCGAGCAGGCGCGCGCGCGTGTCGAGGTCGATCGGCGGCTGGAAGTCCGGTGCCGGGATCGCCACCGAGACGCGCGGCGCGGCCGCGGTTCCCGAGACCTCGACGTCGTAGATGCCGGCGCGCCCCTTCTGGCGCAGCCGGCCGGTCTTGCCCTGGCCGGCGGCGAGGCGCGCCACGTGCGCCGCGACGCTGGCGTGGCCGACGAAGCCGACCTCGCGGTTCGGGGTGAAGAAGCGCAGGCGCACGTCGTGGTCGGGCGCGTCCGGCGGCAGCACGAATGCCGAGTCGGAGTTGTTGAGCTCGCGCGCCAGCGCCTGCATCTCGACCTCGCTCAGGTGCTCGGCGCCGAGCACCACGCCGGCCGGATTGCCGGCGAACAGCTGGTCGGTGAACACGTCGATCTGGAACACGTTGACCGTGCGCTTGGCCATGGGGCGTCGAACCTCGGTGTGCCGAGCGGCGGATTCTATCAGCCCGGGCCCGGCCGGGGGGTGCGCCGCGCACGGCGCGGCGGGCGGTGGCCATGACCTTCGACGGCGTGCGCGCCGCGCTGGTTCAGGTCTGGGCCGGGACCTCCGGGCTCGAGGCCGCCGGGGCGGTGCTCGGGCTCGCCTACCTGGTGCTGGTGATCGGCCAGTACCGCGGCGCGTGGCTGGCCGCGCTCGCGAGCACGGCGCTGTACCTCGTCGTGTTCTGGACCGGGCACTACTACCTGCAGGCGGCGCTGCAGGTCTACTACATCGCGATCGCCGTGTACGGCTGGTGGGCCTGGCGCCGCCGCGCCGACGGCGCGCAGCTGCCGGTCACGCGCGCCGGCCTGCGGGTGCAACTCGTCGGCCTCGCCGCCGTGGCGCTCGTGAGCGCCGCCACCGCCACCTGGCTCGCGCGCGAGACCGGCTCGAGCGACCCGTGGCTCGACTCGCTGACCACCTGGGCCAGCGTGTTCGCGACCGGACTCGTCGCCCGCAAGAAGATCGACAACTGGGCATGGTGGCTCGTCGTCGACGCGCTGATGACGGTGATGTGCTGGCGGGGCCAGCTGTATGCCACCATGCTGCTCTACGCCCTGTACCTCGGGCTCGTCCTGATCGGCTGGCGCAGCTGGGCACTCGACATGCAACGATCCGCAACGGCGGACGCCTGATGGGCGCACCGCTTCCCCACGGCCTCGAGGCGGCGCTCGCCGCCTTCGACGCCGGGCGCGATGCGCTCGCCGCCGGCATCCGCGCCGAGCCGCTCGCCGGTGGCAGCTCCAACCGCACGTTCCGGGTGCGCTCCGCGGCCGGCGACTGGGCCGTGCGCCTCGGCGGCGCGGACGATGCGGCGTTCGGCATCAACCGCATCGCCGAGCGGCAGGTGCACGCCGCGGCCGCGGCCGCCGGCTTCGCGCCGGCGATCGTGCATGCCGCGCCGGCGACGGGCGTGCTGGTCACGCAGTTCGTCGCGGGCGAGGTGCCGACGCGCGAGTCCCTGCGCACGGAACCCGGCCTGCAGCAGCTCGGTGCGCGCCTCGCCGAGCTGCACGCGCTGCCACCGCCGCGCGCCGTGCGTCGCCTCGACGTGCACGACGTGCTCGCCCACTACCTCGAGCTCGCGCCCGCCGCTCCCGGCCCGGTGCCGCGCGAGCTGATCGGCGCGCGGCTGCGCTGGTCGCTCGCGAACTACCAGCCGTCGCCGCCGGCCCTGTGCCACAACGACCTGCACTGGCGCAACCTGATCGCCGGCGCGCAGCTGTGGTTCGTCGACTGGGAGTACGGCGGCGTCGGCGACCCGCTGTTCGAGCTCGCCGCGATCTGCGGCTACCACGACCTCGAAGCCGGCCAGCGCGACGTGCTGCTCGCCGCCTACGGCGGGCCGGCCGCCGCGGAGCCGCTCGAGGCGATGTGCCGCGTGTTCGACTGCCTGCACGCGCTGTGGCTCGACGCGGCGCGCGCCTGGGAGACGCTCGAGTCCGAGCGGCGCGCGGCGCTCGTCGCGCGCATTGCCTTCGACCCCGCCGAGCGCGACCGCTGACGGGAGCGGCCGGCGCGGGCGCCGCGCGCCGGCAGGGCCCGCGACATAACGTCGCGCCGCGAGCGGCACCGGCGCTGTCCCGGACGGCACGCCCTCACGGCTGCGAAAAAAGGGGTTGCACCGCGGCCCTGCTGCGCCGCAAGATCCGCGGCCGACCAAAACGCGACGGGGTGGGGGATGGCCGAGCTCGTGATCGTGGACCGCGATGGCAAGGAGCACCGCGTCGAGGGGCGCGTGGGGGTCTCGGTGATGGAGACGCTGCGCGAGCTCGACTACGGCGTCGCCGCCATCTGCGGCGGCATGTGCTCGTGCGCCACCTGCCACGTGTGGGTCGACGAGGCCTGGGTGGCGAAGCTGCCCCCGCGCCAGGGCGACGAGCAGGAGCTGCTGCGCGAGCTCGGCAGTTTCCGGCCGGCGAACTCGCGCCTGTCGTGCCAGATCGTCTTCAGCGAGGCGCTCGCCGGCCTCAAGGTCGCCATCGCTCCGGACGAGTGAGGCGCTGCCGGCCGCCGGTCACGGCTGCCGGTTTCAGTCAGATCTGACGGTTCTCGGGGACGGCCGCCGTCGGCCGGCCTCGCAGCCGGTCCGGATCGGCCGGCAGGG
>JAFEDP010000316.1 GCA_018241545.1 Pseudomonadota bacterium | reverse complement strand
CGCGCCACGATGCGCGGCACGGCGGTCGAGCTCACCGGCGCGGAGTTCCGGGTGCTCGAGGTGCTGCTGCGCGGCGCCGGGCGGGTCGCGAGCCGCGAGCAGCTGACCGAGCAGGCGCTCGGCCGGCGGCTCGAGCTCTACGACCGCAGCGTGGACACGCACGTCAGCAACCTGCGCCGCAAGCTCGGGCTCGGGCCGAGCGCCGAGCTCGAGATCCGCGGCATCCGCGGCGCCGGCTACCTGCTGACGCGGCCCGAGGACGGGCGGGACGCGTGAACAGCCTGTACGCGCGCATCTTCCTCGCCTTCTGGGCGGTGATGGTGCTGATCGTCGGCGGCACCGCCGGCCTCACCTACCTCGTGCTCGCCGAGCGCGGCGAGGAGCTGCCGCGCGGCGCGGCGGAGCTGACCCGCGAGGCGGCGAGCGCGCTCGCGCAGGGCGGCGAGCCGGCGCTGCGCGCCTGGCTCTCGCGCGAGCCGTCGCAGATGCCGGTGCGGGTGCTGGTCGTCGACGAGGCCGGCCGCGAGCTGCTGGGCCGGCCGCTGCCGCCCACCGTCGGCCGCCTGCTGCGCGCGCCGCGCGGCGGCCTGCCGGACCTGCCGGGCTTCGAGGTACTGCCGGCCAAGCCGCTGCCGCAGCTGGTGGCGCCCGACGGGCGCCGCTACGGGGTCCTGGTGCTGCCGCCGCACCGGCCGTTCGGCCTGCTGAGCGCGGTGCCCGAGACCCGCCTCGCGGTGCTGCTGCTGGCGCTCGCGGTCACCGGCACGGCGAGCTGGCTGCTGACGCGCTCGATCACGCGCCCGGTGCGCGCGCTCGGCGCGGCGACCCGCGACCTCGCCGGTGGCAACCTCGAGGCGCGCGTGGCGGCGCCCGTCAGCCAGCGCGGCGACGAGCTCGGCACGCTGGCGCGGGACTTCGACGCCATGGCCGGGCGGCTGCGCGCGCTCGTGCGGGGCCGAGAGCAGCTGCTGCGCGACGTCTCGCACGAGCTGCGCTCGCCGCTGGCGCGGATGCGGGTCGCCGTCGGGCTGGCGCGCCAGAGCGGCGGCGACCCGGTGCGCGAGATAGACCGCCTGGAGGCGGAGATCGAGCGCCTCGACCGTCTGATCGGCCAGGTGCTGCACCTGTCGCGGCTCGATGCGGCCGCGCGCGCCGACCTCGCCGACGAGATCGACCTCGTGGAGGTCATCGACGGCATCGCGCGCGATGCGGCCTTCGAGGCCCAGGCGCGCGGCGTGCGCATCGACTGGCACGCCCCGCCTGCCGTACCACGGGTGCGCGGCCACCTGGACTGGCTCGCGAGCGCGATCGAGAACGTGGTGCGCAACGCCGTGCGCTACACCGCGCCGGACTCGGCGGTGTCGATCGCCTGCGCCGCCACCGGCGCCGGCGTCGAGGTCGTCGTGCGCGACCACGGCCCCGGCGTGCCGCCCGGCGAACTCGAGCGGATCTTCAATCCGTTCCACCGGGTGGCGGAGTCGCGTGCGCGCGACTCGGGCGGGGATGGCATCGGCCTCGCGATCACCGCGCGCGTCCTCGCCGCGCACGGCGGCGCGGCGCGTGCGGAGAATTCCCCGGGCGGAGGCCTCTCGGTCACGCTGACGCTGCCGGCCGCCGCCTGACGCACGCGCCCGTCCCGGGCTGTGGCGTCACGGCAACAACCCAATTGCGCCCACGCTCGTGAAAAGCGATACTCCGGGCTTAAGCGGGTACGTCAACAGCAACAGCCCGCGCCGAATCACCGCTGGGGGTCCCATGCAGAACCGTCTTCAGACTCGCACGCTGATCACCGCGGCCGTCGCCGCCGTCCTGGCCGGCACCGTGGCCCGTGCCGCGGAGGAGGCCAAGCAGCCGGTACTCGAGGAAGTCGTCGTCACCGCGCAGAAGCGCGAGGTGTCGCTGCAGAAGGTGCCGTTCTCGGTCGCGGCCGTGAGCGAGGACCAGATCCGCGCCAGTGGCGCGCAGAACATCGTCGACCTCGCGCGCAACGTCTCGGGCCTGATCATCACGGACCTCGGCCCCGGCCAGAGCCAGGTCGCGATCCGCGGCATCAGCGCCGGCCAGGTGATCCGCGACCAGCCGGGCGTGAAGCCCGCGGTCGGCATGTACCTCGACGAGTCGTCGATCGCGATCGCGCTGTTCACGCCCGATCTCGACCTCTTTGACCTCGACCGCGTGGAGGTGCTGCGCGGCCCGCAGGGCACCCTGTTCGGCGCGGGCTCCGAAACGGGCACCGTGCGCTACATCACCTCCCAGCCGCGCCTCGGCGTGACGGAGGGGGCCTACCAGCTCGACTTCTCCAAGGTGTCGGCGGGTGGCGCGGGCGGCGACGTCAAGGGCGCGATCAACATCCCGCTCGGTGACACGGCGGCCCTGCGCCTGGTCGCCTACGACGACTTCATCCCGGGCTTCATCAAGGCCTACGGTCCGAACGGCACCGTCAGCAACAACGTGAACAGCGGCCAGAAGAGCGGCGCGCGCGTCGCGCTCACCTGGAAGCCGAACGACCAGCTGACGATCACGCCGCGCTTCGTGTACCAGAACCTGTACACCGACGGCTTCCCGCGCACCGACGTCTACAACATCCTCGGCAACCCCTACACGACCACCGAGCCCGCGGTGCCGCTCGGCGACCGCACGCAGTACCGCCAGTTCCGCGAGGGCCTGAACGACAACTTCCGGCTCGGCGACCTCAAGATCGTCTACGACTTCGGCCCGGCGGCCCTGACCTCGGTGACCTCGTTCACGAACCGCGACGTGCTCGTGACGCGCGACGCCTCGCAGCTGACCGGCAGCGTGACCTACCAGTTCGGCGGCGACTCGGCGCAGGTGCGCACCAACTCGCCGCTGCTCGACCACACCCGGCTGCA
The DNA here is from genome assembly GCA_018241545.1 of Pseudomonadota bacterium. Classification (GTDB taxonomy): domain Bacteria; phylum Pseudomonadota; class Gammaproteobacteria; order Steroidobacterales; family Steroidobacteraceae; genus CAIKZZ01. Next base: position 1,114 of record JAFEDP010000316.1, on the reverse strand, counting down.
GGCCTTCAGCCAGGAAGTGCGCATCGGCTCGCAGGGCAAGAACGTGTTCGACTGGCTGGTCGGCGCGTACTACGAGCACTACCGCAAGCACTATGGCCAGGATCTGCCGACGCCGGGCTACGACGCGCTCGCCGAGGGCCTGCTGTGCGGACCGGACCCGTCGCAGGCCTGCATCAACGGCGTGTCGAGCGCCGGCAACTTCGCGCCGCCGGACACGCCGTTCTACTCGGACCTGCACTACAACTTCCAGCAGACCGCCGTCTTCGCCGAGGGCACCTGGAACATCAACGACCAGTGGCACGCCACGATCGGCGAGCGCTTCTACATGTTCAGCGAGGACCGCACGCTGTACTTCGCCGGCCTGTTCTCGGCGCCCACCGGTCCGACCCCGGTGCCGGGCTCGACGAACGCCACCGGCCACGCGCCGCGTGCGATCTTGTCGTGGGACGCCAGCGACGACGTGCGCCTCAACCTGCAGGCGTCCAAGGGCTTCCGCCTCGGCGGCATCAACGATCCGCTCAACGCCGGCCTGTGCTCGACCCAGGACCTGGAGACCTACGGTGGCCGGCCGAACTGGGACGGCGAGAACGTCTGGAACTACGAGCTCGGCGCCAAGATGCGGTTCCTGGACCGCCGCGTGACGTTCAACGTCTCGGCGTTCTACACCGACATCAAGGACCTGCAGGTGCCGGTCGACGCCGGCAGCTGCTCCTCGCGCGTGGTGTTCAACGTACCGAAGGCCCGCAGCGAGGGCGTCGAGGCCGAACTGCAGGCGCGCCCGAACCAGTACCTCGACTTCGCGCTCACCGCGACCTACGCGGACGCGACGCTGCAGTCGACGGTCACCGACTCGAGCGGCACGCCGATCCCGGGCCTCGTCAGCGGCAACCGCCTCGCGACCTCGCCGAAGCTGCAGGCGGCGGCGAGCATCAACTTCACGTTGCCGCAGGCGATCAAGGGCACGTGGGATTACTTCGCGACCCTGACCGGCCAGTACGTGGGCGCCTCGTGGCGCTCGGTCGGCACACCTACCTGCTGGACGGCGACAACGTGCGTCACGGCCTCAACCGCGACCTCGGGTTCACGGCCCAGGACCGCGTCGAAAACATCCGCC
>JAFEDP010000315.1 GCA_018241545.1 Pseudomonadota bacterium | reverse complement strand
CGAGCCGGTGCTGATCCGCGTCGGCCTCGTCGACGGGCCGCGGCGCCGCTACGCGGCGCTCGTGCGCGCGCTGCCCGCTCCGCCGCCGGCCCGGCCGGCCGATGGCGCCGGCGAGCGGCTGTTCTCGGACGTATTCATGTCCAGCCATCTCGCGGTCGCGGTTTCGCGCCTCGCCGACGGACGCTACGTCGATGCCAACGAGGCCTTCGCCGCGCTGCACGGCTACACGCGCGACGAGATCCTGGGCCGCACCGCCACCGAGCTCGGCCTGTGGGCCTACCCGGCCGAGCGCGCCGAGCTGCTCGCGCGGCTTCGGCGCGGCGAGTCCCCGACCGCGTACCGTGCCCACTTCCGTACGCGCGCCGGCGAGGTCGGCGACCTGCAGATCTCGGCGCGCATCCTGGAGTTCGGCGGCGAGCCGCATCTGGTCGGCATCCTCACCGACATCACCGCGCAGGTGCGCGCCGAGCAGCGGCTCGCCGAGAGCGAGGAGCGCTACCGGACCGTGTTCATGACGAGCCCGAGCGCGATCTGGATCTCGGATCTCGCGACCGGCGAACTGCTCGACGTCAACGCCAGCTTCGCGCGGATGTTCGGCTGGGAGCGCGAGCAGGCGATCGGCCAAAGCGTGCAGCAGCTGGGGCTATGGCGCGACTGGGAGGCGCGTGCGCGCTTCGTCGCGCAGCTCGAGACGCAGGGCCGGTGCGACCGCGTGGAAGCGTTTCTGATGAGCCGCGACGGGCGCGTGCTGACGGTGCTGCTGTTCGCGCACACGGTGGAGATCCGCGGCCGCGCCTGCGTGCTGATCGTCGGCCGCGACGTCACCGAGCAGCGGCTGGTGGATGCCGAGCTCGCGCGGCACCGCGACCACCTGGAGGAGCTCGTCGTGCAGCGGACGCGCGAGCTCGAGGTCGCGCGCGACGCGGCCGAGGCCGCGAACGTCGCCAAGAGCGCGTTCCTCGCCAACATGTCGCACGAGATCCGCACGCCGCTCAACGGCATTCTGGGCATGGCCTACCTGCTGCGGCGCGGCGGGCTCGCGCCGCCGCAGCTGGAGCGGCTCGAGAAGATCGAGGTCGCCGGCCGGCACCTGCTCGAGCTCCTCAATGCGGTCCTCGACCTGTCCAAGATCGAGGCCGGCAAGTTCGCGCTGGCCGAGGCGCCGGTGGAGTTCGCGCCGATCGCCGCCAACGTCGCGGGGATGCTCGCCGGGCGCATCGAGGCCAAGCGCCTGCGCCTGCTGTTCGACCTGGCGCCGCTGCCGGCGCGGCTGCTCGGCGACCCCGGCCGCCTGCAGCAGGCGCTGCTCAACTACGTCGACAACGCCGTCAAGTTCACGGTCGCGGGCACCGTCACCGTGCGCCAGCGGCTCGTGGCCGACGAGCCGGGCTCCGTGCTCGTGCGCCTCGAGGTCGCCGACACCGGCCCGGGCGTTGCGCCGGAGGTTCTGCCGCGGCTCTTCTCGGCGTTCGAGCAGGCGGACCCGTCCACCACCCGCGCGCACGGCGGCACGGGCCTCGGGCTCGTGATCACGCGTCGGCTCGCGCAGCTGATGGGCGGCGATGCCGGGGTCGAGACGGCGCCTGGCGGGGGCAGCACGTTCTGGTTCACGGTACGGCTGCGCAAGGACGGCTCGGGGTCCGCGGCGGGGGCGCAGGCGCGCGGCGTGGAGGACCGGCTGCGCACGGTGGCGCCCGGCAAGGCGGTGCTGCTCGTCGAGGACGACCCGCTCAGCCGGGAGGTCCTGCAGCTGCTGCTCGAGGACCTCGGGCTGCATCCGGACGTCGCGGTCACCGGCGCCGCGGCGGTCGAGCGCGCCGCGGCGCGGCGCTACGACCTGGTGCTGATGGACGTGCACCTGCCCGAGCTCGACGGACTCGCCGCGACCCGGCGCATCCGCGCGCGGGCCGAGCACGCGACGGTGCCGGTCGTGGCGCTGAGCGCGAGCGCATTCGAGGCCGACCGCGAGCGGGCGCGCGCCGCCGGCGTGAGCGACTTCCTCACCAAGCCGGTGGAGCCGGCGCTCTTGTACGCGGCGCTGCTGCGTGCGCTCGGTGCCGGCGGCTAGCGACCGGGCAGGTGGTCGGTGCGTCGGATGAACGCCGCGACCGAGTCGTGCAGCAGCTTCAGCGACGGCTCGTGCGCGTACACCATGTGGCCCGACTCGTAGAACTGGTATTCGATGTTCTTCTGCAGCTCCGCCGGGATCGGCAGGTGGCGCATCTCGTAGACGCCCTGGAAGTAGGGCGTGGCGAGGTCGTAGTAGCCGGCGTGCAGCATCACGTGCAGGTTCGGGTCCTGCTTCATGGCGTTGGCGAGGTCCGGCATCACGTTGGTCGCGTGCCCGGCCGGGAAGCTGCTGCCGGGCGGCTGGTGCGCGCCCTGCCAGGTGCGGAACAGCGGCAGCGACGCCTTGAAGGCCCGGCCGTCGCCGTAGCGCAGGTCCTTGCGCGCGTACTCGTTGAACGCCGACACGTACGCCGAACGCAGCGCGGCCGACTGCGGGTCGTATTCGGCGGACTTGGACAGCGGGTCGAGCGTCGGTCCACTGAAGCGCGTGTCGAGCCGGCCGGTGGTCGCGCCGCCGTCGGCCTGCAGCGTCTTGCGGAACTCGCCGCCGCTGACCCGCAGGTTCGCCTTGTCGATGTAGTCCTCGGGCAGTCCCGTGTAGCGGTGCAGGCGTGCGATGGTGGCGCGGCGCTGCTCCGGCGGCAGCGACGCCCCGGCAGCGAGCGCCAGCGCGTAGTCGGTCATCGCGAAGTGCTCGACCTCGGCGAGCAGCGGCGCGAGCGTGGCCGGCGCGTCGGGGAGGCGGTGGTGGTACCAGGCGGTCGCCGCGTAGGTCGGCAGCGCGAGCTCGTACGGCAGGTCGACGCCGGGATTGGACTCGGCGCGGTCGACGCTGCCGTCGAAGGCGAGGATCTGCGACAGCAGGATCACGCCGTTGAGGTCGATCGAGCGATCGGTCTCGAGCAGGTTGGCGAGCACCGCCGAGCGCGTCGTGCCGTAGCTCTCGCCGAACAGGTACTTCGGCGAGTTCCAGCGGCCGTACTTGGCGAGGAACTGCGCGACGAAGTCGGCGAACGCCTGGCCGTCCTGGTCCACGCCGAAGAACGCCTTGTCGCGGTCCTTGCCGGCGACCCGGCTGAAGCCCGTGCCCGGCGCGTCGATGAACACGAGGTCGCTGGCGTCGAGCAGGCTCGAGTCGTTGTTGACGATCGCGTACGGCGCGGCCGGCGTGTGGGCGTCGCCCGAGGTGACGACGCGCCGCGGCCCGAAGGCGCCCATGTGCAGCCAGACCGTGGCCGAGCCGGGGCCGCCGTTGTAGATGAAGGTCACCGGCCGCGGCCCGCCCTTGGGGTCGGACGCGAAGTAGGCGACGTAGAACATGCTGGCCTCGGGCGCCGGCTCCTTGTCCGCGTTCTGAGGCACGTCGTCCCAGTCCTTGGGGTGCACGACCAGCGTGCCCGCGACGGCCTCGTAGTCGATGCGTCGACCACCGACGGTCACGCTGCCATGGGTCGTCACCTGCTCGGGTTTGAAACCCTCGTTGCGCGGCTCGGGCTTGGCGGCCGTGGGGCGCTCGGCGGGCGGCGCGTCGGCCGCGTGCACCGGCAGGGCGGCGAGCAGCAGGGCAAGGGCGGGGATCAGCGGCGCGCGTCGCATCGGAGGCTCCCGGAGGGCTGGCAGCAGGGTCGCGAGCTTAGCGCGGATCCCCTGAGTTCCGGGAGGCGCCGCCGCGCGGCCTTAAGTCGCGTGAGCGGCGCGCAGCACGGCCCGCGCGCGGGGCGTCATCGCGCGCGTTCGAGCAGCGCGGCGATCGCCTCGAGGTGGCGTGCGCGCGCCTCCTCGAGCGGCGTGCGACCGTCGGGCCCGCGCAGCGCAGGATCGGCCCCGTGCGCAAGCAGCCGACGCACGATGTCGATGTGTCCGTGGCGGGTGGCGAGCCACAGCGGGGGCGTGCCGTCCGGCAGTGCCGCCGCCGCCGATGCCCCTGCGCC
>JAFEDP010000314.1 GCA_018241545.1 Pseudomonadota bacterium | reverse complement strand
CGCCTGGCTGCGGGTCGCGGCGCGCATCGCGGCCCTAGGGCCCGAACACGTCGCGCAGGCGGGCCGGTCCGCGGCCGCGGCTCTTGAGCACCCACAGGTCCAGGCCGCCGGGCGTGGGCTCGAGCGCGAGCCGCAGGCTCGCGGGTGAGGCCGAGGCGCGGCGCCGGGCCGGGCGCAGCAGCACGGCGAGCGTGCGGCCGGTCTCGGCCGCGAGCTTGAGGCGCCTGAGCCAGCGATCGTCGGCGGCGTCGAGCCAGGCGAGCACGGCGGCGCAGCTGCCGGAACGCAGCGCCTGCTCGATCGCCCACAGGCGGTCGGCGGTCTTCTCGGCGCTGACGAGCAGCAGCCGGTCCGGGCGGATGCCGCTCTGTGCGAGCGCCGGCGGATACGGTGCGTGCGGCGGGGCGATCCAGGCGAGCCAGCGGCGACCGTGGCCGGCCGGCTCGGCGGCGAGCGCAGCGAGCGCGGCGAGCGCGGGCCGCAGCAGCGACAGCTCGCCGGCTCCGGTCTCGGGCAGCAGCAACTCGATCAGCGTGCCGAGCGGCCAGCCACGGCCCGGCAGCGCCGCGTCGAGCTTCGGCCAGCCGGTGGCGAGGCAGTCCTGCGGATCAGCGTCCGCGGCCTCGCCGCGCGCCCGCCACACGCCGGCGCCCTGCAGCAGCGCCTCGATCGAGCCACTCATCGGCCGTACTACCCGTCGACACCGGCCGCCGGGCCGCTACTGGAGGAATTCGGTCTTGCTGCCGCGGCGCAGGACGCCGACGACGACCCCCTCGATCAGCACCGACTGCTCCTTGAGGTCGACGCGGATCGGCTCGAAGTCGGCGTTCTCGGGCAGCAGCCACACCACCGAGCCCTCCTGCCGGTAGCGCTTGACCGTCACCTCGTTCTCGAGGCGCGCGACGATGATCTGGCGGTTGCGGACCTCGGGCGTGCGGTGCACGGCCACGAGGTCGCCGTCCATGATGCCGATGTTCTTCATCGACATGCCCTGCACCTTGAGCAGGTAGTGCGGCCGCGGGTTGAAGAGCTTGGGGTCGACCTGGTAGCGACCCTCGATGTGCTCCTCGGCGAGGATCGGGCGGCCGGCGGCGACCCGGCCGATCAGCGGCAGGCCGATCTGGTCGCGGATCGTGTCCTTGAGCTGGATGCCCCGCGACGCGCCGGGCAGCAGGTCGATGACGCCCTTGCGCTTCAGGGTCCTGAGGTGCTCCTCGGCGGCATTTGCCGACTTGAAGCCGAGCGCGGCGGCGATCTCGGCGCGCGTCGGGGGCATGCCGGACTCCTCCACCTGCTCGCGGATGAAGTCCAGGATCTGGCGCTGGCGCGGGGTCAGGTCGGTCATGGCGGCACCTGTATAGGTATACAGCGAACTGTGATTATATCCAGTCCCCGCGGTCTGGCAACCCTCCCCCCTCATCCGGCGCCGCCCCGCGCCGCCGGCGGCCCCGCGCCGATCCGAAACGCCGCACCGCGACGCGTCGCGGATGCGCTCGACTCGTGCAGCGCTCTCGCGATTCGCGCGCCACTCGCATCACTCGTCACGCACGCGTGCGTCCGCGCGCACGCGCGTGACGCGTCGCGTGCACGTACTGCACCGCGCACGCATCGCCGCGCATGTTCAGCGTGCGTTCAGACAACGCACGGAACACGCGGTGCTGCCGCACCGTCTGCGATTGGCGACGCCTTCGAAGCGTTGGTCAGCCGCGTCGTAATGAGGTAAATTTCCGCCCCGAAGTGGCGCGCGAGTCGCGTCCCCGCCCGATCACCAGATCGGTCGCGGCCTGGTCCTAGTAGTTGGCAAGAAGAAGGGAGTGATTCATGACCAAGATCCTCACGGCTGCCGCGGCGGCGCTCTGCGTGATGTTTGCGGCGGGCTGCACCGACCTCAAGCCGATCCAGTCGCAGATTGACGACCTGAAGTCTCAGGTCAGCAAGCTGCAGTCGAGCCAGGACAGCGCGAAGGCGGCCGCTGACAGCGCCGCGCGCGCCGCTCAGGCTGCCCAGACCGCTGCGCAGCAGGCGCAGAGCAAGGCGGATGCGGCGGCGTCGGCTGCCCAGGCCAGCCAGCAGTGCTGCGATGCGACGAACGAGAAGATCGACCGCATGTTCAAGAAGTCGGTCTCGAAGTAATCGTCGAGCAGGATCCGCGCAGCCTCGCGCTGCGCGTTCCGAAAAAGCCGCGGCCCTCCGCGGCTTTTTCTTTTTGAGCGCGCGCCATCCCGCGCGCCGCCGCCGCTCCCGGCCCGCGCTCTCGCCGCCCTACATCCTCGTCAGGCTGCCGATGATCACGGCGGTCTGGCCGCCGATCGCGAGCTTCAGGGCGACCAGCACCTGGTTCGGGCTTGCGGTGTTGTCGACGTAGCCGAGGCCGTTGGCCGTGAGGCCGTTCAGCAGCACCGACTGGCCCGAGCAGTTGGAGAACGTGAAGCTGATTCCGTAGGCGTTGTAGGTGGCGTTGAGGATCGACACCGTGCCGTTGATCACGCAGCCGCTCGCCGGATCCTGCTCGTAGATCGCGCCATTGGCGCTGATCGTGATCGTGTTCGCGCCATCGGCGTAGTTGCCGGCGATGGTCGCGAGCGAGGATGGCAGCGCGTAGAGCCCGTTGTAGGCCCAGGTGTGCGTCTCCGACGGCAGCGCGAGCCCGAGCGCGGTCTGCGACGCCACCGTGATGTTCGCCGTCGAGCGCTCGCTGATCGTGCCGCTGACGGTGCCCGAGCCGTAGGTCGAGCCGTCCGGGTATGCGCAGCCCGTGTTGATGCCGCCGGCCCCCGCGTACGTGACGACGGCGTTCTGCGTCGTGCCGCTGACGGCGCTGCCGTTGACCGCGAGCCGACCGAAGCCGACCACCGCGCAGCCGTTCGTCGAGTCGAAGCCTGCGTAGAAGAAGTCGCCGTTCTCGGTGACGAGCGCCTTGAGGCTCATCGCGTCGCCGGCGGTGGGTCCGGAGGCCTCGGTCCACTGGGCCGTCCACAGTCCGCCCGGCGAGACGTTCGGTGGCGGCGGGACGAGGTTGCTCGAGCCGCCATCGCCGCAGGCCGCGAGCCCCGCGATGCACAGCAGACCCATCAACGTGCGCATGGGCGTTCCCTCCCCTTCGTGTGGTCGAGCTCCGGCGGCCTGCTCGTCGACCGGCGCGACGCGCACGGGCCACGTGACAGCCATCGCAGTCTGATCAGGACGATGCGACGCCACGATTCGGGCCCGCCGCGATCGATCGACGCATTCGCGAAAGCGCGGGCCGATGTCACTGTCGCAACGACCTGCGCTTCACACGGCCCGCGAGATAGCGCGCGCGTCCGCTGCGTCCGCTGCGTCCGCCGCGCGTCGGCGCGCCCTACACGGTTCTGAGTAGCGCCTTAAGTATTGAGGCGTCGGCGGTGCGCGAGGCCGTTGCGCGCGCGCCGCACGCTCGGATTTCGCGCGGCGCGATGCCCGTGAGATCTGCCGCACGGTATATTTCCTGTCGTACCCGCCACCCGCTCGTATCTCCTCTCAACCCTCAGTCGCATGGATCCGCTGCATCGAAACAACGTCCGCGTCGTCGGCCGCACCGATTCGCCGCGCACGATCGTATTCGTGCACGGCTTCGGTACCAGCCAGGAGGCCTGGCGCGACGTCGCGGCGCCCTTCCTGGCGGACTGGCGCATCGTGCTGCTCGACAACGTCGGTGCCGGCGCCTCTCCGCCCGAGGCGTTCGTGCAGCACCGCTACCTGGGCCTCGCGACCTACGCGAATGACCTGGTCGAGGTGGTGCGCTCGCTCGACCTGTGCGGCGCCGTGTTCGTCGGCCACTCCGTGGGCGCGATGATCGCGCTGCTCGCCGCCGTGCAGGAGCCACCGCGCTGCAGCCGCCTGGTGCTGCTCGGCGCCTCGCCGCGTTACCTCGACGAACCCGGCTATCGCGGCGGATTCAGCTCGCCCGATCTCGCGCAGATCTACCGCGCCGTGGCCGAGAACTATGCCGATTGGACCGATGCCTTCGCCCCGGCGATGATGGACAACC
>JAFEDP010000313.1 GCA_018241545.1 Pseudomonadota bacterium | reverse complement strand
GGCGCGCCCGGCGGCGGCGGAGCGCGCGCGCGTCGTCTGGGCCCAGGACGACGGCCTGCTCGAAATGCGCCGCGAGGTCGAATCGCTGCGCACGCTGCTGCAGGACCAGCTCTCGAGCCTCGCCTGGAGCGACCGGCTGAGGCGGGAGCCGATCAAGGCGCTGGTCCTGCGGGACCTGAGCCTGCTCGGCATCGCGCCGGACATTGCGCGCATGCTCGCGGAGCGGCTGCCGGCGCGCACCAGTGGCTCGGCGCCCTCGCGGCTCGCACCGGCGCTGCTGCTCAAGCACCTGCCCGCGGCCGATCACGGCGCGCTGATGGACGGCATCTACGCGGTGGTCGGGCCGACCGGCGTCGGCAAGACGACCACCATCGCCAAGCTCGCGGCGCGCTGGGCGCTGCGGCACGGGCCCAATGACCTCGCCGTCGTCAGCCTCGACCAGTACCGGATCGGCGCGCGCGACCAGCTGCTGACCTTCGCGCGCATCCTCGGCGTGCCGATGCACGTCGCCACCAGCGCGCGCGAGCTCGGCGCGGTGCTGCAGGGACTCGCCTCGCGGCGCCTGGTGCTGATCGACACCGCCGGCATGAGCCCGCACGATCCGCGCCTCGCCGAGCAGTTCGCGACGCTCAACGTTCCCGGGCGCCGCATCCAGACGCTGCTGGCGCTGCCCGCCAACGGCGAGCAGCTCGGCATCGACGCGATCGTGCGCTCCTACGCGCGGGCGCGGCCGGAGGGCCTCGTGCTCACCAAGATCGACGAGGCGGCGAGCCTTGGCGCGGCGTTCACCGTGGCCCTGCGGCACGCGCTGCCGCTCGTCTGGCTGGCTGACGGCCAGCGCGTCCCGGACGACCTGCATGCCGCGGCCAGCAAGCGCGTCTGGATCGTCAAGCAGGCACTCAAGCTCGCGGCCCGCGGCCGCGAGCTCGGCGGCGTCGACGACGCCTATCTCGCAGCCCATTTCGGCAAGGTGGCGGTGCATGGCTAACTGGAAACCCCTCGAGGCGCCGCGGCCGTTGCCCGGCCGCGCGGTGCGCGTGATCGCCGTGACCGGCGGCAAGGGCGGCGTCGGCAAGACCAACGTCACGGCCAATCTCGCGGTCGCGCTCGCCGACCGCGGCCAGTCGGTACTGGTGCTGGATGCCGACCTGGGTCTCGCCAACGTCGACGTCGTGCTCGGCTTGCAGCCGCGCTGGAACCTGTCGCACGTGCTATCGGGCGAGCGTGCGCTGGAGGAGGTCATCGTCGAGGGTCCGCGCGGCATCCGGGTCGTGCCGGCGAGCTCCGGTATCCACCAGATGGCTAACCTCGGCACGCTCGAGCACGCGGGACTGATCCGCGCCTTCAGCGACCTCGGCCAGCGCGTCGACACGCTGCTGATCGACACCGCGGCGGGTCTGCACGACTCGGTAACGACGTTTGCCAAGGCGGCGCAGCACGTGCTGGTGGTCGTGTGCGACGAGCCGGCGTCGCTGACCGACGCGTACGCCCTGATCAAGGTCCTGAGCCGTGAACACCGGGTGCAGCACTTTCGCGTGCTTGCCAACCAGACGCGCACGCCGGGCGAGGGCCGCGAGTTGTACGAAAAGCTGGCGCGCGTCTGTGACCGGTTTCTCGAAGTGGGCCTCGAGTACGCGGGGGCCATCCCCTACGACGAGTTCCTGCGACGCGCCGTCCAGCGCCAGTCGGCGGTGGTCGAGGCCTTCCCGGGCGCCCTGGCGTCCCAGGCATTCAAGAAACTGGCTGCCAAGGCCGATACATGGGCCGTGCCCGGCGGAGCACGGGGCCATCTGGAGTTCTTCGTCGAACGCCTGGTCATGGCCAACACAGGCGTAGGCGCTTTGCAATGAGAGCAAGACAGCAGTACGCCGAGGCTGCGCGCCCCCTCGCGGGGTCCGGCCCGGCAAGCCTGACGCAGGACGAACTCGTCCTGCGCCACGCGGATTTGGTGAAGCGGATCGCCTATCACCTGGTGAGCCGCATGCCTCCCAACGTCGAGGTGGACGACCTGATCCAGGCCGGCATGATCGGTCTGCTGGACGCGGCCCGTCACTACACGGCGAGCAAGGGCGCGAATTTCGAGACCTATGCCGGCATCCGCATCCGCGGCGCCATGCTCGACGAGGTCCGCAAGTCCGACTGGACGCCGCGCTCGGTGCACCGCACGGTGCGCGAGATGAGCGAGGTCGTGCGCCGGATCGAGAACGAGACCGGGCGCGAGGCGCGCGCCAGCGACGTCGCCGAGGCGCTCGGCATCAGCGTCGAGGAGTACCACCGCGCGATCGCCGATGCCGCCAGCTGCCGGCTGTTCAGCTTCGACCAGATGGGCTCGAGCGACGACGACGGGCCGGTGTCGCACGCGCGTGATGAGAACCCGGGGCCGCAGGACGACATCGAGGAGGAGGACTTCCGCAAGGCGCTGGCTGCCGCGATCGAGGGGCTACCGGAGCGCGAGAAGCTGGTCCTGTCCCTGTACTACGACGACGAGCTCAACCTGCGCGAGATCGGCGCGGTGCTCGACGTCAGCGAGTCGCGCGTCTGCCAGATCCACGGTCAGGCGCTCGTGCGGCTGCGCGCGCGCATGGAGGACTGGCGGCAGGGGCGTTGAGCCCGCTGCGGCGCTGAGCCATGGACATCCTGAGCGTCGTCGGCATCGTGCTCGCCTTCGTCTCGATCATCGGGGGCAGCATTCTCAAGGGCAGCGGCGTCAAGGCGCTGCTCGGCGCCGCCGCGTTCGTGATCGTCGTGATGGGGACCTTCGCGGCGATCTTCGTGCAGACGCCGATGGGCACGTTCAAGCGCGCGCTCAAGATCATCGGCTGGGTGTTCAAGCCGCCGGCGATGAATCCCGACGCGACGATCGCGAAGATCGTCGAGTGGAGCAACATCGCGCGCAAGCAGGGCCTGCTCGGCCTCGAGTCCGCGGTCGAGTCCGAGAAGGACGACTTCATGAAGAAGGGCCTGCAGGCGCTGGTCGACGGCGGCGAGCCCGACGCCATCCGCAACCTCCTCGAGATCGAGCTCGAGGTGCGCGAGCACGCCGACACGGCGGCCGCCAAGGTGTTCGAGGGCATGGGCATCTACTCGCCGACGCTCGGGATCATCGGCGCGGTGATGGGCCTGATGGCGGTGATGCAGAACCTGGCGGACCCGTCCAAGCTCGGCCACGGCATCGCGGCTGCCTTCATCGCGACCATCTACGGCATCGCGCTCGCCAACCTGTTCTTCCTGCCGATGGCGAGCAAGCTGAAGTCGGTGATCCACGGCCAGTCCCAGGTGCGGCAGATGTGCATCGAGGGGATCATCTCGATCGCGCAGGGCGAGAACCCGCGCAACATCGAGGCCAAGCTCAAGTCTTACCTGCATCACTAGGCGCCCGACAGCATGGCGCGCAAGAAGAAGCACGAGGAGCATCTCAACCACGAGGCGTGGGCGATCCCCTACGGCGACCTCGTGACGCTGCTGTTCGCGCTGTTCACGGTGATGTACGCCATGTCCTCGGTCAACGAGGGCAAGTACCGCGTGCTGTCGGACTCCCTGGTCGCCGCGTTCCGGGGTGCGCCCAAGACCACGACGCCGATCACCGTCGAGAAGGCCTCGAGCGGCAAGGGCGGCGACCAGCGCCTGATCGGGGTGCGTCCGACGGCGCTGATGAAGCTCCGCGACCCCCGCCCGACGATGCCGGCGGAGCGCAAGGAATCGGCCGATCCGTCCGACCCGCGCGCCAAGGAGACCCACGGCGCCGGGCTGGACCCCAAGTTCGCGCTGTTCAAGATGGCGGACGAGGTGCGCAAGGCGCTGCAGGGCCTGATCGACCAGAAGGTGGTCGACGTGCGCCAGAACGCCAACTCGCTCGAAGTCGAGATCAAGACCGACATCCTGTTCCCGAGCGGCGTCGCCTCGGTGTCGCCGGGTGCGGTGCCGGTCATCAACAAGGTCGCGGACATCCTCAAGCCCTTCCCGAACGCCATCCGCGTCGAGGGCCACACGGACAACCGGCCGATCAGCACATCCGCGTTCCCGTCGAA